>DATFTF010000028.1:0-15746 GCA_035262245.1 Thermoanaerobaculia bacterium | reverse complement strand
GGTCTACACGAAGTTTCTTGCGGGACAGTACGGGGACCCGGGCGCGCGGACCGACGTCGTGGTCTACGACTTCGCGACGGCCCGAGAAACCCGGCTCACGCGCGGCGGAACGGCATTCCAGCCGGACGGCGAGCGCATCGCCTTCGGCTCGTACGCGGGAGACGGTCTCTGGATCATGGACGCCGACGGCCCGAACGCGCGCCTCGTCGGCGGGCCAAGCGGCGGTCTGGACGACGCCCGCTGGGGAGACTTCGCCTGGTCTCGGGACGACTGGATCCTCTTCACCGTAGCGCAGCTCACGGGCGGTTGCATCAAGGTCCGGGTCGACAAGATCCGCCCGGACGGCACCCAACGCACCCGGGTCACCGACGGCGGCCCGTATTGCACGCCCGACGGCATGGAGCAGAGCGGCGACGCGGATCCCGGATTCAGCGCGGACGGCAGGACGATCTACAGCTCCCGCGGCCTCCCTCGCGAGGCGCCCGGACTTCCGGGCCACACCGAGCGCCGGCTCTATTCCTTTTCGAGCGACGCGTGGTACCCCGGCAAGCCCGAGACAGATCTGAGCCTCCCCTCCGCTCCCGACTGCGTGGAAGGCGTGCCGAAGGGCTCGCCTGACGGCACGCGCGTGCTTCTTTTCCGCGCCTGCGGCGGCGAGCCGCGCGCGGGCGTCACGCTCACCAATGCGGCCGGGTCCTACCGCCTCTGGATCGCAGACGGTTTCGGGCCGGACTGGAATCCCGTTGCCGAGTCGTCAGGCCCGGGACGCTCACAGGGCCGCGGAGATGCGCTCCGCGGCGTCGACGAAGGTTCGCAGGGTCCGCTCTTGCAGATAGGCGTTGGACACCGAGATTCCCCATCCCCCGGGGGTGAATCGCGTGTTGAAGCGGCTCGAGGGCGTCAGAGTTCGTGCCGCCTCGAGCAGAGCCTCCTGCAACCGCGGGGCAAGTTGGAGCGGCCGTCCCTCTCTGGAAAAGACCGAATAGATAGACGCGAACTCGGCCGAGGCGCCGGCAACCGTGGCCCGCTGAAACCCGAAGCGCTCTTCGCGGCCCTGGCCGATGTTGATAGCGGTCAACCGGGCGCTGCACTCCGTCTCGACCCCGGGCGGTTTCGTATCGAGAAACAGAGTTCGCCAGACCGTTCCGGCGTCCTGCTGATCGTCCGTTGATTCCGCGACCTGGACCAGATAACGAGAATGGGAGCCCGACCTGGAGACCAAGGCGTTCAAGATGCTGCGCCTGCCTTCTCCGAATCTCAACGTGCCTTCCGGCATGATCGGCGTGAGCGCTTCGAGGAACGCGACCAGCTCCGGCGCGTCCACGGCGATCTCGCTGTAGCCTCGCTCGCGGTACTCGGCAAGCTGCCGGCGCGACCGGCGCGGCGCGAGGACGAAGACCCAGACCAGGATCAGTACGACGAGAAGGAAGAAGGCGCCCAGACAGCCGAGGAGAAGCGGCTCGTCGAAGAGGGAAGGATTGCGTGCCAGGCCGGAAAGCATGACTTCTTCGCACTGCCCTCGCGGATTTCAGGAGGACGGTGCCGTCTGCGCCCGCTCGTTCGCCTCCTGAAAGATGCGTCTGGCCCGATCGATGTCCCATGGCCGCTCTTGGAGGGTCTTCGGATCCCACTCGCTTCGAGGAACCCCGAAGAAGTCGCCGCCATAGACGTGCAGGCCCCCGGTGTATGTCTTGAGCGGATTGGTCACGGCGTGAATGGCGTCTTTGCCCAGAAGAAGAGTGTCCCTCGTCTCGACATCCTTGCTTCCGGCGGATTCCAGTCCCGCCCCGGTGCGGCGAAAGAAATAATTGTCCTCCCGGCCGCCGTAGAGGCCGATGACCGCCCACATGCGGTGGTCGTGAGGATAGAGGGACATGCCTGGCGCCCAGACGACATTCAAGACGGTCAGCTCAGCCGAACGGTGGAGCATCTGGATGCCCGCCTCGCGCGGCTCCCCGAGAGCCGCCACGATTTCGTTCGGATACGAGATGGCGCGCCCGATGACCTCCCGGATCGCCTTCTGGGGCACGCTATCCTCGAGAGCCGCGCGGCAGTCTTCGACGAATCGCTCGAGCTCGAACACGTCTGCCTCTCCTGTGTGACCGCTCGCGATCTTAGCAGGGGGCACGAAAGACCTTCGGTCCTGAACCCATTCCGCGCGCTCGCGGGTATCCGCTGCTGAGAGCCCCGGTTCGGGCTCCTGGAGGCTGCGATGACGCTCGCGGATGTGCTCGCGGTGGTTTCGGGACTGGCCCTGGGCGGAGCGGGATTCGCTTCGTTCTCGATCGTTCTGCTGCTCGTTTTTCCCCGGACGGTCGATCGGGCGGCGGCCAAGGCCTCGGAGCGGCCGGGACGGAGCCTTCTTTCGGGAATTGCCGCGTTCCTGTTGCTCTTCGTCGGCGTCACAGGAATGCTCAAGGCGCCCGGCGGCCCGAAGCCGTTCGTCGCGATCGCCATTCTTCTCGGCGGGCTGACGGTCGCCGCGATCGGCGGAGCGGGTCTGGCCGCCGGGCTCGGACGGCGGTGGCGCAGGAGCTCGGGGGAGGCGCGGCTCACGGATGTCGCCTTCGGTGCGTTGCTTCTCGAGGGAGCCGCGGCGTTGCCGCTGGTCGGCTGGTTCGTCGTAGCGCCGGCTGCCCTTCTCTTCGCGCTGGGGACCGGACTGCGAACGGTCCTGTTCCCCGGGCGTCGCGCCGAGCTGTCGCTCTCGCGCACCGCTTGAGGCAGCCATGCAAGACCGGCGGACTTTTCTCCAGCGCGCGGGACTCGCTGCCGCCTCGGCGGCCGCCGCCTGCCGGCGCGGACCGAGCTTTCAGGCGCTCCTCGACCGTTTCGGAACGAGCCCGGCGCTTGACGAGGCGGGCGCGGCCGGCTCGGTCCCTCCGATCCCCAGATCCCTCTCGCGGCTGGCCTACGGCCCGCGGACCGGAGATGTCGAGCGCGTCGCGGCCGTCGGAGAGAGCGCCTGGATCGAGGAGCAGCTTTCCCCCGCCGCGATCTCCGATCTTGCGGCCAGATGGCGGGTCCGCTCGATCGAGACATTGCAGCTTGACCTTCCCGACCTCTTCGACTATGCGCGTCCGACCGTTCTCGACGACCTGCGCCGGGCGACGATCCTGCGCGCGGTGTATTCGCAGCGGCAGCTCTTCGAACGGATGGTCGAGTTCTGGACCGATCACTTCAACATCTTCGTCGGGAAGGCCGACTGCGCCTGGCTCAAGGTGGTCGATGACCGCGAGGTGATCCGCCGCCACGCGCTCGGAAACTTCCGTGACCTCCTGCGCGCTTCCGCCACGAGCCCGGCCATGCTCGTCTATCTCGACGGCGAGGCCAACGCCGCCGGCAGGCCGAACGAGAACTACGCGCGCGAGGTGATGGAGCTCCACACGCTCGGCGTGGACGGCGGCTACACGCAGCGCGACGTCATGGAGCTCGCGCGGGCGCTGACCGGCTGGCGCGTGCGCAGCGCGTTCTGGCGCGGCCGGGTCTTCTTCGAGAAGATCCGCCACGATCCCGGAATCAAGCAGGTGCTCGACCTGCGGCTCGATTCCGGACCGCAGCGCGACCTCGAAGAGATTCTGGATCGCCTGTGCTCCCACCCCGCGACGGCGCGCCACCTGGCGGCCAGGCTCGTCCGGCGATTCGTGTCCGAAAATCCGCCGGAATCGCTCGTCGCGCGCGTCGCAGCGGCCTTCTCCGCGAGCCGCGGCGGGATCCGCCAGACCCTCTCGGCGCTGGCGCACAGCGAGGAATTCCGCCAGTCGCCTCCGAAACTTCGCCGGCCGTTCGACTTCGCGATCGCGACGCTCCGGGCCGTCGGCGCATCGACCGACGGCGGGCGGGCGATGCAGGACGAGCTCGAACGGATGGGACAGCTTCCGTTCGGCTGGCCGACGCCCGACGGCTTTCCCGACACGGCAGCGCCCTGGAAGGCTCGCCTCCTCTCCCGCTGGAACTTCGCCCTGGATCTTTCCGGCGGGCGCATCGCCGGGACGCGCATGGACTCCGAGCTCGGCCGGGATCCGGCGCGGCTGGCGAGCGCGCTCCTGCGGCGCCCGCTCGAAGCGGCTGAACGGCGGGCACTCGCGCTGGCCGGCTCCGGCCCCGAGGCCGCGGCCGTCGCGCTCTGCCACCCGCAGCTCCAGGTCTGCTGAGCTCGAGAGGAGATCCGCCATGACACGTCCGATCCTCGTCGTTGTCAGCCTCCGGGGAGGCGTCGATGCCTTGAACGCCGTCGTGCCCTACCGCGACGTCGACTACTACCGCCTCCGGCCCACGCTCGCGATCCCCCCACCCGGCAAGGCCCGCCGCGCGGCGATCGATCTCAACGGCTTCTACGGCCTGCATCCCTCGCTCGCTCCAATCGTGCCGCTGTGGGAGCGGCGCGAGCTCGCGGTTGTCCACGCCGTCGGGTGGCCGGGCGTGTCGCATTCGCACTTCGAGGCGTGGGAGGAGATCGAGGCGGGCGCCGTGGGAGCGAACCGCCCGCCGTCGGGCTGGCTGGCGCGGGCGCTGGCGCTCTCGCCCGAGGAGAACGCATCGGCTCTGCGGGCCGTGGCCTTCGCCGACACAATGCCTATATTGTTATCCGGATCGCCGGGCGCGACTGCGGTGCGGTCGCTGGACGAGCTGCGTCTCGCGGCGGACGGGCCCCGGCGCCGGAGCCTCGCCGCGAGCCTGCGCCTCCTCTACGGGCAGGCCGCGCCGCCGGTGGGAGCCGCGGGAATCGCCGCGCTCGACGCCGCGGCCGCGATCGAGGGGCGCGCCGGCGCGGCCTCCTCGTCGTCTCGCGCCGGGTCCGCTTTTGCCCGCCAGCTCGGGATGATCGCCCGTCTCATCCAGGCCGGCGTGGGCCTGGAGACGGCGGCGGTCGAGCTCGGCGGCTGGGACTTCCACTTCGGCGCCGGATCGACGGAGGGGCCGATGGCCCGTCTTCTGGCGGAGTTCGCCGAAGGCGTCGCCGCGTTCGCCAACGATCTGGGGCCGGACTGGAATCGGGTTGTCCTGGTGGCGATCTCCGAGTTCGGCCGTCGGGCACAGGAGAATGGCAGCGGCGGAACGGATCACGGCCAGGGCGGACTGATCGTTGTGGCCGGAGGCGGCGTGCGCGGGGGCCGCGTCGCGGGAGAGTGGCCGGGACTTTCGGCGAGGCGCCTGGCCGGCCCCGGCGACCTGGCCATCACCACCGATTTCCGGGACGTCCTCCTCGAGGTTCTGCCGCACGGCCTGTCTTCGGCCGAACGGGAGCGAGTGTTTCCGCGTTATCAGAAGAAGAGAGAACTGGGCCTTCTTCCGGCGTAACCTTGGGGGAAACGACCGTGAAGGCCGCGAGGGACAAGCCGATTGACCGATCAGCCGGCCCCGGAGGAAGCTCTCGTCCGGCGCGTCCTCGCGGGCGACCGGGCCGCATTCGAGGCGCTCGTTTCCCGCTACCATCGCATCGTGTTTGCGATCGCCTTGCGCATGACGGGCAACCGCGCCGAGGCCGAGGATGTCTCTCAGGAGGTCTTCTTGCGCGTCTACCGCGGCCTCCGGCAATTCGATCCAGCGCTCCCCTTCCTCCCCTGGGTCCGCCGGATCGCCGGCAATGCGGCGCTCAACCATCTGCGGCGCAGGGGCCTGGAACGGCGGCACGCTGCACCGGAATCGGACCGGGGAGAGATACCCGATTTTCCCGACGCGGCGGCCGATCCGGAGGAGCGAGCCGCTCGCGCGGAAGAGGCTGGCCGGCTCGAGCGCGCGCTGGCCCTCCTGCCCGAGAATCAGCGGCTGGCGGTGACGTTGAAGTACGTCGAGGGGCTGACCGCCGAGGAGATCGCTCGGGCGATGGGAGCGCCGCGCAACACGGTCAAGACCTGGCTGTTGCGGGCGCGCGAGCGGCTGAGAGAGGAGCTGAAGAATGAGCTGTGAGCGCGCGCTGCCGCTCCTCTACGACCTGATCGACGGCGACATCGAGCGGGACGAGGCGGTCTGGCTGGCCGAGCACGTCGCCGCGTGCGGCGGATGCGCCGGCCTGTTGAAGGAGCTGCGGGCAGCCGAGTCGGTTTACTCCCGGCGGATCCCGGTCGAGCCGCCGCCCGCCCTGGCTGCGCGCATCGCCGACGCCGCCTGGAGCGCGGCCGGCCCGAAGAGCCGGCTCCGGTCGTGGGAGCCGGCTGCCGCCGTCCTTCTGCTGGTGAGCCTGATCGGCGTTTTGTTCCTCCCCGGCGGCTTCGGAGAAGCGGTGGGACAGCTGACGCACGCCGTGGGCGGCCTTCCATGGTTCTCCCTGGATACGGTCCTCGATCTCCGCGCCGCAATCTCCTCCGCGGCGCAGGGAATCGCGTCGCGCCTTCCGGTTCTGCCGGCGGGAGTCGCAGGAATGCCGCTCGCTGCCGCCGCGGTGACGCTTCAGATCATCGGAAGCGCATGGCTTCTGCGCGGACGGCGCGTCCTCTCGGGGAAAGCGCGATGAGCCCGGCGGCCATGCCCCCCGACGTGACGCCGAAGCTCGGCGCGGTTCTCGACGCCGCGCACACGCTCGAGGTCGCCGCGCTCCTGGTCCTGGCGGGGCTCGGTCTGACCGCGACGCTCCTGCTGCTTCGTACCGGAATGACGCGGATGGTTCGCCGCTTCGACGACGCCGCCGAGAGCCGCCCCGGCTGGCGGCGTTTTGCGGTGGGCGCCTTGAACGCGGTCGGGCTTATCCTGCTGGCGATCGCCCTCGTGAGCCATCCGTCGACCAAGGCTCTGGGCGTCTTCTTCTTCGCGGTGTGGGTCGTGATCGCCGCCTTCGGCCTGACCGCCGAGACCGCGCGGATCGGGCGCCGTTTCCTCCAGCTCGCCGGGCGCGAGGCAAACGACGGCGCCGGAACGGTCTGTGGAGGTTTGATCCTGACCGGCACGCTTCTGCTTCCCTTCCTGGGATGGGCGGTGCTGGCGGGTCTCCTCGTCCGAGCGACGGGGACCGGAGTCTTCGGGCTCTTCACGCGGCCGGCTCCGAGGTCCTGATCGGCGAATCCTCCCGCCGCGAGCTGCGGGCCTCTCCCGCAGCGGGACCTCTCGGACGGGGCTTTCGGCGCAGGCGGTCGCTGCGCGACCAGCGCCGAGAATGTTCCAAAGGGACTCGCATCGACCAGTTTCCCTGATGAAGGCAGAACTTCTCGGCCGCCGCTGGCGAAGCCAGCGCCGCGGCCGAAGGTCCGGCGGCCCACATCATCGAGACGCCTCCGAGGCCGCCGCGTCCCCGCGAGGGAGATGTCCGCGAGCGAGCCTCCGCCGAGGTCATGATCCGGAGACGAGAGCCGAACCTCGTTAAATGGCCGGTTCCTCGATCCGAATCGGATCGCCGGCGAAGAGCGTCGGGACCCCTTCCGCCGCTGCCGTCTTGTTGTAGGCCGGGACATCGCTCGAGACGAGCGCGTTGAAGCGCCCGAGATACCCGTCGGCCTCCTTGCGGATCCGCGCCAGCTCGTCGAGCGTGACCTGCCGCGGAGGGTCGCCGTAGGCGCCGCCCAAAGAGCCGAGGCGCGAGGCCTTTCCTTGAAAGTCGCTGAGGAAGTGGAGGGAATCCGAAGGCGTGTCGCGCTGGAGATCCCGTTCGTAGACCTTGTCCTTCAAGTCCTTGACCTTTTTCTCGAGATCGCGCGCGGCTTTCAAGGCCGTCTCATACTTCTTGGCCTTCCCGGGCTCCGCGTCCTCGCCCGCCCCGACGAGCTTGGGGAGTCCTTTGAGCGAGGTCTCCCACTCATCCAGCCGGTTCAGCATTTCGTTGACCGCCGAGGCGACGTTGCGTCCCTCAACCGACGTCCTGGCCCGCGCGCCCAGCACTGCGGAATCGACCGTCCAACGCGGATCCGGCTCCACCGTGACTTGCTCGCTCTGGGTCTGACCCGCGGCCGCGACCGTGACCTTGTAGGTCCCGGGCACGACATCCGGGCCGCGGTTGGGATCGAAGAATTCCGAAGGCGGGGGTTCCTTTCCGAACTTGATCTTCTTGGGCCCCTCGTAGCGGAGCTGCCAGACGTACCGGTTCATTCCCTTGCTAGCCTTCCCGTATTCCGTGGCCACGACACGGCCCTGCGCGTCGGCGATCGTGATCTTGACCGGACCCTTCTTCTCTTTCTTCTGCTCCTCGGTCTCCTTGATCTCGCGCTTCAAGTAGTAGTCGATGGCCGCGCCGGGTGGCGGGTTGGGCGCGGTCCACTGTCCGACGGTGAAGCCGCCACGATTCCAGATCTGCCACAGCTTCGCGGGCGCGACCGGAAAGAGGTGCAGGTCCTGCGATTGGATCGTGGAATCCATCTCCTCGATCGGCCCGATCCCGTCGAAGACCCACATGCCCCGCCCGTGCGATGCCACCACAAGGTCGCGTGAGGCCTTGACGAACTTCAGGTCCCAGACCGGCACACGCGGGAACTCCACCGGAAATTTCTTCCAGTTTCCGCCGGCGTCGGTCGAATAGAAGAGCCCGTTGTCGGTCCCGGCCGCCAAGAATCCCTTCTTGTTGGGATCCTCCCGGACGACATAGACCGTGCCATCGGGCGGCAGGCCGCTGACGATCGCCGACCAGGTCGCGCCGAAGTCCGTCGTCCGGTAGACGTAGGGCTTGCGGTCGCCCAGCATGTGCGCGTCGTAGACCAGCTGAGCCGTGCCGGCGTCGAAGGGCGAGGCGTCGATCTGGTAGACGCGCGCCCACTCCGGCGCGCCTCGGGGAGAGATCTTGCTCCAGGTCTTTCCGCCGTCGCGCGTCAGATGGACCACGCCGTCGTCCGAGCCGGCCCACATCACGTTGGGATCGACGGACGAGATGACCAGAGAAAGAAGCGTGTCGTAGGTCTCCGCGCCGGAGAGGTCCAGGTGGATCGGGCCGCCGGAGGCCCTCTGCTTGCTCTTGTCGTTGCGCGTCAGGTCGGGACTGATCGCCGCCCAGTGCATGCCGGCGTCGGTGGATTTGAAGACGACGTTGCCGCCGATGTAGATCTCGCTGGCGTCGGTGGCGGAGACGGCGATCGGCGACGTCCAGTTGAAGCGATACGCGAGGTCGGAGGGAGGCGCCTCGCTCACCGTCTCCAGGTACGGCCGGATGTTGCGGGAGATCTTGGTCCGGCGGTCGAACCGGTTGATGTTCCCGTTCTGCGAATCGGCATAGATGATGTTGGGATCGGAGGGTGCCGGCACCACCCACTCGCCGTCCCCGCCGGCCACCGTGAACCAGTCCGCGTCGGAGAGACCGCCGCGGGTCAGAGAGTTGGAGGCGCCGCACCAGGCGTTGTTGTCCTGCAGCCCTCCGCAGATCGTGTACGGCGAGTCGGTCCCCACGGCGCACTGGTAGAACTGCCCGAGCGGAAGATTCTCGAATCCCCGCCAGGACTTTCCTCCGTCCGTGGACAAGAGGGCGTAGCCGTCGTTGCCCTGGAGGATGCGGTTGGGATCCTTCGGATCGATCCACAGCGCATGGTAGTCGGGATGGATGCGCCGGTTGTTGGTCTGGAAGGTCTTGCCGGCGTCGATCGAAGTGACGAGGTTGAAAGAGCCGAAGTAGAGCTTGTTCTCATCGGCCGGCGACACGGCGATGACCGAGAAGTACCACGGGCGCACGTCGATCAGCCGCGTGTCGGTCACCTTCTCCCACTTCTCGCCCAGATCCTTCGACTCGAAGAGCATCCCTTTCTTGGCGTGGATGAGCGCGTAGACGTGGCTTCCGTTGGTGGGAGCGAAGGCGATCGAGATCCTTCCCAGCGGGCCGTCCGGCATGTCCCGGGTCAGCTTCTTCCAGGTGGATCCGCCGTCGGTCGATTTCCAGAGGCCGCTGCCCGGACCGCCGCCCACGAACTCCCAGGGAAAGCGGCGAAACTGCCACATCCCCGCCAGGAGCACGCGCGCGTTGCCCGGCTGCATGGCGATGTCCGAGGCGCCGGTCTCCGCGTCCACGAAAAGGACCTTCTTCCACGTCTCGCCGCCGTCGGTCGTTCGAAAGATGCCGCGGTCGGCGTTGGGCTTCCACACGCTGCCGAGCACGGCCACGAAAACGGTGCCGGGATCCTCGGGGTCGATGACGATGCGAGAAATCTGACCGCCGTCGGCCAGGCCCATGAAGCGCCAGCTCGCGCCGGCGTCGGAGGAGAAATAGACGCCGTGCCCGTCCATGACGTTGTTGCGCGGATTGGCCTCGCCGGTTCCCACCCATACCAGGTTGGGGTTGGACGGCGCGACGGCGATGGCGCCGATCGAGGCGGGGTATTTCTCGAAGATCGGCTTGAAGGTGACGCCTTCGTCCACGGTCTTCCAGACGCCGCCGGACGCCGAACCGACATAGATCACGTTGGGGTTGCCGGGTATGCCGGCGATCGTCGTGATGCGCCCGCCTCCGGCGGCCGGTCCGAGGTTGCGAAACTTGAAGCCTCGCTGAGGACCGGTGGCCTCCTCCTCGGTCGGCTCTTCGGGCTCGTCGGGCTGAGCGATCTTCGTCGATTGTCCGGCCGGTGTCGGCGACTTGGCCGGGGCCGGCGTCCGGGTCTTCTCCGGCGGGACAGCCAGAGCGAAGGCGGCCGCGACGCTGAAAACGAATCCGAGAGACAGACTTCGTGCGCTTTTCATGACCCTCCTCGAATGGATCCGATTATTTCTCCGCAGCGACGACGGAACAAGCATCTGTATGACAAAGTCTCGGAGCGCCATGGCATCGCCTTCGAGCCACCGGCCCTCCAACCGCCGCAAGACGCCGGCTTCGCGGCTTTCCGGCACGCTCCAGGCGCTGCGGAAGCTCTATGGCCGCCCGGAGCCGGGACCCGCCCGTGGCCCGTTCGAGCTCCTGCTCTACGAGAACGTCGCATACCTCGCCGACGACGGGCGCCGCGACGAAGCCATCCGCCTCCTTCGGGAGCGCGTGGGCCTCTCTCCGGAGAAGATTCTCGCCGCGGCGCCCGAGAGTCTCCGCGAGGCCGCCTCGCGCGGCATTGTGCCGAATCAGACAGTCGAGAAGCTCCGCGCCATCGCCGCGGTCGCCCTGGAGGAGTTCGGCGGAGACCTGGAGGCGGTGATTCGCCGCCCGTTGAAGGACGCGGTCAAGGCCCTTCGGAAGTTCCCCTCGATCGGGGAACCGGGCGCGCAGAAGATCCTTCTCTTCTGCCGGCGCGAGCCGTTCCTGGCCCTCGACTCCAACGGCCTGCGCGTGCTTCTTCGCCTCGGCTACGGCAGAGAGGACAAGAGCTACGCGCGCTCCTACCGTTCCGCGCAAGCGGCGGCGGAAGCCGAGCTGCCGCGCGACTGCGGCGTCCGCATCGAGGCGCATCTCCTGCTGCGCCGCCACGGCCAGGAGCTGTGCCGGCGCGCGCAGCCGCGCTGCGAGATCTGCCCGCTGCGACGCGGCTGCGCGTTCGCGAGATCCCGAAAGCTCTAAAGTCAGGGTCCTCCGCGCTTGGACGGCGGGGTCGTGGGCGGCGGCGGCGTGGTGTTGACGATTTCGAGCCCGAAGGGAATCAGAAACGACTCCTTGGTCGAGTTGTTCGTCGGATCGGGATCTTTCGTTGCGGAGCTCGCCGAGAGCTGCGCGCTGAAGGTTCCGTAGGCGCTCGCGTAATCGCTCCCCAGGCCGAAAGTGTAGGTGATGACGTAAGACTTGAACGGCGCGATCTCCGGCACGCTGCAGGTGTCTCCGCACTTCCCGCCGCAGGAGGGGGTGCAGGACGTGACGCCGAAGATGCTCCCGATGACCGGCTCGATTTCCACGGACTCCGCCGCATCGGGGCCGTTGTTGAAGACGGTGTACGTGCAGACGAGCGGGCCTTCCCGCGAGAATTTGCACTCGATCCCGATGAACTGTGAGTCCAGATCCGCGCACTGGGGCGCGGGGGGGACCCCGTAGAGAAGGAGGTTCCCGCTGGAAAGACCGGCGTCCTGCTGGACCAGGAAGCCCGACTTGCAGGAAGAGCTGTCGGCTCTCGCTTCGGGTTCGGGCCAGGTCAAGGCCGCTGTCGCTGAGGTCCAAGCCGCGCCGAGCGGAAAGATGGTCGCCACACCCGACCCGACCGGGTCCTCGTTGATCGTGGCCTGCCCCGAGGCCGTTGCCGTGGAGACCACGAGCTGGCCGACGTTGCCGCTGCCGTACTCGGTGAACCAGATGTTCCCGTCGCCGCCGACGGTGATGCCGGAGGGATACGCATTGGCCGTCGGGATCGTGTAGTCGGTGATCACGCCGGACGTGGTGATACGCGCGATGTTGTTCGCGTGGGTCGCCCACAGGTTCCCGTCGGGCCCGGCCACGAGGAAAAAGCCGTCGTAATTGGTATTGGGCGCCGGGAGCGGAAAGACCGTCGTGACGCCCGCCGGCGTCATTCGGATCGCAGCGTTCAAGGGGGACGACATGAACCAGAGGTTCCCGTCGGGCCCGAACGCGCCCATGTGGTACGGGCCGTTGGAGCCGAGATGGAACACCTGAACAAATCCGTCTTCCGAGATCTTCGAAACGTTGCCCACCGCGTCGTTGAACCAGCGGTTGCCGTCCGGCCCGTCGATGATGTCGAAGGGGCTCACCGCGACCTTGAACTCGGTGATCACACCGGCGGTCGTGATCCGGCCGATCTTCTGGGTGCCGGCCTCGGTGAACCAGAGATTCCCGTCGCTGCCGGCGCAGATGTATTCGAGCTGGCTGTTGGGCGTGGGAACGGGAAAGGCGGTGAACTGTCCTGCCGGTGTCACGCGGCCGACCAGGTTCTGCTTCCGGTCGAGGATCCAGACGTTGCCGTCGGGACCGCGCGTGACCCGGTCGGCGTAGGCAGGAAAATTGATCTGTTTTGCGGTGCCGCCGATGGCGCCGGCGGGCAGAACGAGCGGGGCCGCGGCCAGAATGCCGACGGCGGCGGCGATGACGCGAAGAGGTCTCGGAGAAAGTCTGGTCATCGCTCTACTCCATGAAGAAGAAGGACACGTCGTTGGTGTTCACGTCTTTGAAAGACACGAAGCCCCGAATCTGCGCGGTGCCGGCAATCTCCGCCACCGTCACGACGATGTCGGTGGTCGCGGCCGGGAGCCCGTAGGTCGCCCACAAATCGGTGATCTGTCCCACCTGGCCGGAGTTGAAGATCAGGGTCGGCTGCGGCCCGATTCGCGAGCCGGTCGCCGCGTCGTAGAACGTGAGCTGGAGGGTGACCGGGGCCAGATCCAGTGCGCCGGCGTCGTTGATCCCCACGTCTTCCAGGCCGAGGTTGGTCGATATCTGGGGTCCGGAGCCGGACGCGGTCGTGTTGCGAGCGATCGAGGTGAGCGTGTGCTTTCCGCCGGTCCGGAGCACCTCACCCCGGTAGGCGAACCCGATCGAGGGACGCTGTCCAACGGTGACGAAGTTGTAGATGCGCACGGACGCCGACGCCTCGTTGCCGGTGGTGAAGGCTGGGTTGGAGAAGGTGACGAGGAGCGTGCCGAAGGCGCTGTCGGCCTGAGCCTGCGTGAGGATGCCCCGGTCGGCGAGATACTGCAGAAAGTCGTCCTGGTGGAAGCTGGCGTGCGGCCCGAGGCTCGCCACCAGCGAGCCGACGGCATCGATGCCGGACGCAATGTACTCGAAAGCCACCGGGGTGGCCTGCGAGCTGTGATTGGTCACGTCGATCGCGGTGTAGAAGAACGTCGAAGCCCCTTTGACGCGGACCACCGCCGGAAGATCGACGGCGAAACCGCCGGCGGAAACGGCCTGCGCCTCGGCGATGCGAGCCTCGCCGCGCACGAAGGGGACCGCGTCGGGCGATTGTGCGGCAGCGACGGTCGAAAGCATCGCCAGAGCGAGAGGCGCGAGAACCCGTTTGTTCATTTCCTACTCCTTGCTCTCCCGCTCTGGGCGGGCCGGCGGCTGGAAGAACTCTTTGGTCTGGAAGGACATCTGCGGTACCATCTGTCCACGCGAAAAAATTAGGCTGGGAACGTGCGGAAGTCTTGAAATCCGTCTCAGAGAACTCTCAAAAACCGCTCAAGACGGCTCCCGAGGCGGCCTCGGAGCGCGTCTTCGAGTTCGGCGCTTTCCGGCTGGACGCCGCCGGCCGAAGGCTCCTGCGGGAGGCGACTCCGATCCCGCTCACGCCGCGCGCCTTCGAAACGCTTCTTCTCCTGGTCCGAAACGCCGACCGCGTGGTCACCAAGGACGAGCTGATGGCGTCGGTTTGGCACGACGCCGTGGTCGAGGAGGGAAACCTCTCTCAGACCGTCTTCGTCCTGCGCAAGGCGCTGGGCCAGAACGGCGAGACGCCGCAGTACATCGAGACGGTCCCGCGAATCGGCTACCGCTTCGCTTGCCCGGTCACGCGCGTATTTCCCGAACCGCCTCCGATCCACGAGGTTCCGTCTCCGCCGCTCTCCGTCACCGCCGAACCGATTCTGGAGGAGGCCAGGCAGCGACCGACGACTCGCTCCTGGTTGTTTGCCGGAGCAGCGGTCCTCGCGGCGCTCGCGGGAATGGTGATGTGGCTGCGTCCATCGGGAATCGGGAGGCCCATTCGCTCCCTCGCGGTGCTCCCCTTCCACGCGATCGGTCCGGCCCAACCGGATGACTACTTCGGGCTCGGGCTCGCCGACGCGCTGATCACCCGCTTCGGAGCCATCCGGGAGATCGCCGTGCGGCCGACCAGCTCGATCCGCCGATACACATCCACACCCGCGGCCGACGCGCTCGTGGCAGGACAAGAGCTGGGCGTCGACGCGGTCCTGGACGGCGAGTACCAGCGTGTGGGCGATCGAATCCGCGTCACCGTACAGCTGATGAGACTTCCCCAGAAAACGACGCTCTGGTCGGCCAAGCTCGACGAACGCAGCGGGGACGTTCTGACACTCGAGGACGCTCTCTCCTCATCGATCGCGCAAGCCCTCGCGCCCCGCCTTTCGGAGGAGGAGCGGCGACGCCTGTCCCGGCCGCCCAGCGCGAGCCCCGAGGCTTACGAGGCTTATCTGCGCGGTCGGTACCACTGGAATCAGCGCACCCCGGAGCACCTGACCAAGGCGCTCTCGCTCCTGGAAGAGGCCGTGGCGCGGGATCCCGCCTTCGCCCGGGCGCACGCCGCGATCGCCGACTGCGATCTTCTCTTGAGCGCCCACCAGGTCGTCTCTCCGTCGCTGGCCTTTCCGCGCGCCCGGGCCGCGGCGGAGCGGGCCATCGCGCTCGATCCGGAACTGGCCGAGCCGTACGCCGCGCTCGGCTACGCGAGTCTCTTCTACGACTGGAACTGGCGCGACGCCGAACGGCGGCTACGGGAGGCGCTGGACCGTGATCCACACGACGCGGTGGCTCATCAGTGGTATGCGAGCTGGCTGACGAGCCTCGGCCGCTCGGACGAGGGATTGGCGGAGATTCGCCGCGCCGAGGAGCTCGACCCCCTCTCGCTCTCGATCGGCGCGGTGGTGGCCACCCACCTCTATTACGCGCGGCGATACGGCGAGGCGGCGGACCAGCTGCGCGGCGTCCTGGAAATGGACTCCCGTTATGCCCCGGCGCACGAGGTTCTGGGAATGGTTTCGGAGCAGCAAGGAAATTTTGTCGCGGCAGTCGAAGAGTTTCGGACCCTGGCCTCTCTGACCGGCAGTGCCGCCTACGCGGAGGTCGATCTGGCGCATGCCCTCGCGGCCTCCGGCGATGCCGCGGGCTCGCGGGCTCTCCTCGACAGGCTGGAGCGAGCGCTCGGCCAGCGCGAGATCTGGCCTTCCGAGCTTGCGCGCGTGCACGCCGCGCTCGGAGAGAACGACCGTGCCTTCGCGCTCTTCGATCGTGCGGTGACCGAGCGCGTCGG
>DATFTF010000027.1:0-11301 GCA_035262245.1 Thermoanaerobaculia bacterium | reverse complement strand
GATCGGCGCATCTTCCTACGTCCTTCGTCCCTCGTCCTACGTCCTGTGATCGCCTGGCTCGGCTGCCTGGCGGCGGCACGTAGCTGGGCGCAGGCGACGTACACGCAGAGCACCGATCCCTACGAGACGCGCTTCCGCCAGAAGTCCAACTTCCAGGTCCGCTTCCATGCCCCGGAGAAGGGGGGCGAAATCCGGCTCTACACCAAGAACCCCGTTCAGTTCGAGAAGGACCAGTTCTGGGAGGGATCGGGCGACGTGGTCATCGAATATCAGGACGTCAAGATCACCGCCGACCACGCGCGCTACGTGTTTCCCACCGACGTCGCCACCCTGGAGGGACATGTGGTCATCGATCAGGGGCCGACCCGCATGTCCGGCGACAAGGCCGTCTTCAAGCTGAAGGCCAAGACGGGCCGGATGGAGAACGCCGTAGCCGATCTGGCTCCGACCTACCACATCGTGGCGCAGTCGATCGAGAAGATCGGCGAGGCGACCTACCGGGTGGAGAAGGGGATCTTCACCGCGTGCGACATTCCGAGGCCGGCCTGGTCCTTCAGGCTTTCCGAAGCGGTGATCACTCTGGACGACTACGCTCGCATGAAGAACGTCTCGTTTCGAGCTTTCCGGTCGGCGGTTCCGCTGCTTTACACCCCCTACCTGATCTGGCCCACCAAGGAGGACCGGGCCACGGGATTCCTGGTGCCCGGAATCGGCGCGAGCGGCGGCCGGGGCCTGTACCTCGGTCTTTCGCACTTCTGGGCCACCAGCCGTTCGACGGACCTGACCAGCAGTCTGGACACCTATTCCAAAGGATCCGTCGGCGTGGGCGAGGAATTCCGCTGGACGCCGACGCCGGAGTCCGCCGGGATTTTTCAGGGCTACGCCATCCATGACACCGACGCCACCGTCTGCGTGCCGGCGGCGGAGGAGCCTTCCGGAGGTGATGGGCCGTGCCTGCTTCCGGACGGGACGCTGGGCGTGTTCACGCATCGCACGAAGAACCGATGGAAGTTCCGGCTCGACCACGTCTCCGACGATCTGCCGTGGGGGATGCGCGGCGTCGTGGACATCCGCGATTACTCCGACAACCAGTACCTGCAGGATCTGGAGCGCTCTTTCGCCCTGAACTCCTCGAGCCAGATTCTGTCGCGCGCCTTTCTCTCCAAGAACTCCGGGAACGACTCGTTCAACCTGAGGTTCGAGCGGAGCGAAACCTTTTACGCCACCGACGTGCTCCAGGAGCGCCTGCCGTCGCTCGAATACATCCGGCGCACGGATCGCATCGGAGAAACGCCGCTCTTCTTCGCCGCGGAAGGGTCGGCCTCCTACCTCTTCGTCAATCGGGGCGAGAATCTGCCGCACGGGACCTATGGGCGCCTGGACCTGCATCCGACCCTGTCTCTCCCGTGGAAGAGAATCCCCTGGCTCTCGATCACCGCCAGCGTGCGAGGGCGCCTGACGGAATACTCGGACTCGCTCGACGACGCCCAGACGCACTTCGTGGGATCGTCGTTTACGCGAAGCTCCGCCGAGGCCGGGCTCTCGATCGTGGGGCCGTCGTTTTCGCGGATCTACGACGGCGACCTCTTCGGATTCGGCAAGTTCAAGCACGTCATCGAGCCGCGAATCGACTACACCTACGTCTCGAACGTCACCGATCCGCAGCGGATACCGGCCTACGACGAGGTCGACACTCAGCTCGGAGAGAATCAGATCCGCTACGCCCTGATCAACCGGCTTCTGGCTCGCCCGGAAGATCCCAAGCAGGGCGCCGCGCGGGAGATTGGGTCGCTGGAGATCTCCCAGACCTACAATTTCGAGCTGCCCCAGACCGTCGTCCTGCCGGGGACCATTTACGAGCCGCTCATCACCAAGGAAGGGCCGGTGACCGCGGAGCTCCGGCTCTCCCCGGGTGCATTCTTCCAGTTCGACGGCCGGATCGACTACGACACGAAGTCTTCGCAGTTGACCGACAGCTCGATCACGACCGGCGTGACCTGGAAGGGAAATTTCGTCAACTTCGTCTACTTCGCCTCTCGCCCCGTCCTGGCCACGCCGCTGCCGCCGGGAGTCCCGTCGCCCAACTCGGACCAGTTTCGGCTGGCCGCCGGCCTCGATCTGTCCAAGGCCTTCCGCATCGATACCCAGGTGAACTACGACGCTCGGCAGAACCTCGTTCAGGAGGACCGCTCTCTCCTGACGTTCAAGGGATCGTGCTACACGATCTTTCTCGAGGTCCACCAGCTGCGCCTGCCTCCCTCCCCCCGGCGCGACATCCGGCTGGTCTTCAACTTGAAGGACATCGGAACTCTGCTCGATTTCCACCAGTCGATGGACCGGCTGTTTGGGCAATGAGATCCGGAAACGGGAAACGGGAGACGGGAAACGAAAATCCTCTGGAAACCCGTTTCACGTTTTCCGTTTTCCGTTTTACGATGCCACCTCAATGAAAGGTCTCATTCTCTCAGGAGGCAAGGGCACTCGTCTGCGCCCGCTGACGTACACGCGCGCCAAGCAGCTGGTTCCCGTCGCCAACAAGCCGGTGCTCTTCTATGGCGTGGAGGCCATCGTGGCCGCCGGGATTCGCGACATCGGCGTCGTCGTCGGCGACACCCGCGAGGAGATCCAGGCCGCCCTGGGGGACGGATCCCGCTTCGGCGCCCGGATCACCTACATCGAGCAGGACGCGCCGCGCGGGCTGGCCCACGCCGTCCTGATCTCGGAGCACTTTCTGCGGGGCGAGCCCTTCGTCATGTACCTCGGGGACAACCTGATCGCCGACGGCATCGCCGGCCTGGTCCAGGAGTACAGGTCGATCGGCTGCAACTCCCAGATCCTGCTGGCGCGCGTGCCCAATCCCGAACAGTTCGGAGTGGCCGAGCTCAACAATGGGACGGTCGTGCGGCTGATCGAGAAGCCCAAGGAGCCGCGCTCGGACCTAGCTCTGGTGGGCGTGTACATGTTCGACGACACCATCTGGGACGCGGTCAAGGCCATCCGCCCCAGCGCCCGTCAGGAGCTGGAGATCACCGACGCCATCCAGTGGCTCATCGACCACGGCAAATCCGTGCACCCGCACGTGGTCTCGGGCTGGTGGAAGGACACCGGAAAGATCGAGGACATGCTCGAGGCGAACCGGATCATCCTCGACACCTTCGACCCGCAGGGGCTGGAAGCGGTCGATTCCGGCTGCCGCGTGGAAGGGAAAGTCGTGATCGAGCCGGGCGGCCGACTTTACGGATCCATCGTGCGCGGGCCGGCCATCATCGGCGCGGGGGCGGAGATCCGGGAGGCCTTCGTGGGCCCCTATACGTCCATCGGCGCGGGCTGCTACATCGAGCGCTGCGAGATCGAGAACTCCATCGTGCTCCAGGGCTCCCGCATCGAGCGCATCCCCGGCCGCATCGCCGACTCCTTGATCGGCACCAACGTGCGGATCCATCCCGGCGCGGAGCGCCCCCGCGTGCACCGTTTCCTGATCGGAGACAACTCGGAGATCGGGATCGTATGAACGAAGGCGTCTCCCGAAAGGGACCAGACAGAATCCGATGATGAGAGTGCTGGTCACCGGCGGCTGCGGATTCATCGGCTCCAACTTCATCCGACACCTCTTCGCCAGCCGCGGCGGGGTCTCCGTCGTGAACCTCGACAAGCTGACCTACGCCGCCAATCCGGCCAATCTGGCGGATCTGGCGGAGCGGCCCGACTATCGCTTTCTGCGCGGCGACATCGCGGACCCGGAGGCGGTCGCCGTGGCCATGGAGGGATGCACCCACGTCGTCAATTTCGCGGCCGAGACGCACGTGGATCGGTCGCTGCTGGGAGACGCGTCCTTCATCGAGACGGATGTCCGCGGGGTCTTCGTCCTGCTGGAGGAGGCTCGGCGCCGGCGGATCGAGCGCTTCATCCAGATCTCCACCGACGAGGTCTACGGCACGATCGCGCGGGGCTCCTTCACCGAGGAGTCCGCCTTGAACCCGCGCAACCCGTATTCCGCTTCGAAGGCCGGCGGGGATCGCCTGGCTTTTTCGTACTGGGCCTCCTACGGCATGCCGGTGGTCATCACCCGGGCCTCCAACAACTACGGGCCATACCAGTATCCGGAGAAGCTGATCCCGCTCTTCGTGACCAACGCCATCGACGACCGGCCTCTCCCGCTGTACGGCGACGGGAGAAACGTGCGCGACTGGCTCTTCGTCGGCGACCACGCTGCGGCGGTCGATTTTTTGCTCGAGCGCGGCGAGCCCGGCCAGACCTACAACATCGCCGGCGGCAACGAAATGGAGAACATCGAGATCACCCGCAGGGTCCTCTCGATCCTCGGCAAGCCCGAGTCGCTCGTGCGGTTCGTCGACGACCGGCCCGGCCACGACCGGCGCTACTCGCTCGACGCCGGCAAGCTCGCCCGGCTCGGCTTCCGGCCGCAGACGCAGCTCGAGCAGGGCCTGGCCCGGACCGTCGACTGGTATCGGTCACACCCGGAGTGGTGGAGGCCGATCAAAGAGAAGGACGCCGCCTACCAGGAGTTCTACCGCTCCCAGTACGGCGAGCGTCTGGCCACTTCCACAGCTACGGCGAAGGCGCCTCGGTAGGCGATTCGAATTCAAGATTCAAGATTCAACATTCAAAATGAGGAGTGGCTCCAATCTTGAATCTTGAATTTTGAATCTTGAATCTCTTATGAGCGAATCCGCCCTCGCCGGTCCCGAGACTCTTCCGGAAATCCTGGTCGCCCCCGGGCCGGTCCCGGCGCTGCGCCGCCGCGTGCTGGTGACCGGGGCCATGGGAATGCTGGCCATGGACCTCGCTCCGATCCTCGCGGCCGGCGGGCTGGAGGTCTTCGGCCGGCCCCGGTCCGATCTCGACGTGACCGACGAGGGGGACGTCGCCCGTGCCTTCCACGACGTCAAGCCCGATGTCGTCGTCAACTGCGCCGCCTTCACCCGGGTGGACGCCTGCGAGAGCGATCCCCGGGCCATCGAGGTCAACGCGGGCGGAGTCGAGCGCCTGGCGCGGCACTGCGTACGCCACGGCGCACAGCTCGTCCAGCTCTCGACCGACTTCGTGTTCGACGGCGCGAAGCGGTCTCCCTACACGGAGGAGGACGCCCCGGCTCCGCTTTCGGCTTACGGGCGGTCCAAGCGCTCCGGCGAGGAGGCAGCTCTGCGGGTCCCCAACGGCCTGGTCGTTCGGGCCTCCTGGCTCTTCGGCGCCGGCGGCTGGAATTTCGTGGAGGCGATTCTGAAACAGGTCGAGGAGGGGAAGTCCCGGCTGACGGTGGTCGCCGATCAGCGCGGGCGCCCGACGGCCACGACCGATTTGTCCGAGGCGATCCTCGCGCTCCTGCAGGGCGGCGCGCTGGGAACCTACCACTTCGCCAATCGCGGCGAGGTGAGCTGGCACGAGTTCGCTGTCGTCGTTCTGAGACTGGCCGGACGCGGCGACGTCGAGGTCGATCCGACCGATTCGGCCACGCTGGCAAGGCCGGCCCCGCGCCCGGCCTACTCCGTCCTGGACACTTCGAAGTACGAGAGGGTGACCGGACGTCCGATCCGGCACTACACCGAGGCGCTGGCCGAGTATCTGTCCCGCCGCGGCCGGATCCAGGCGTGAGGATTCCGCCGGCGGAGTGGAAGCGCAAGGCCCTCCACGCGGGGATGGGCCTCTTCGCGCTGACCCTCAAGTGGCTCGACTGGCGCGAGGCCGCGCTGCTGGCGGCGGCCGCTCTGGCCTTCAACCTGTACGCCATTCCGCATCTGGCGCGCGGCATCTACCGGGACGAAGCCCGCCACCGCGATCCCGGAATCGTGGCCTACCCGGCCAGCGTCCTTCTCCTGATTCTGCTCTTCCGTAACAATTTATATATTGTGGGAGCGGTCTGGGCCATGATGGCCTTCGGAGATCCCGCGGCCACGATCGTGGGCCGGCTCGTCGAGGGACCGCGGCTTGCCTGGAACCGGGACAAGACCTGGGCCGGGCTGGCCGCCGACTGGGCGGTCGCCGGCCTCGCCGCGGTGCTGATGTTCCGCTTCGTCTCCGCCCGAGCTCTGACGCCCGCGGCCGCGGCGATCCTCATCGCGGGGGCGGGACTCTTCGCCTTTCTGGAGTCGGTGCGCGCGGGCATCGACGACAACTGGGTGGCGCCCCTTCCGACGGCGCTCGTGCTCTTTCAGCTCTCGGCGATGTGGGGCCACCCCTGGCCCGGGCCAGCCTGGACGCCCGCGCTCGTGCTGGCCGCTCTGGCCGTCAATGGGGGAGTCGCCGCGGCGACCTGGCGGCTCCAACTCGTCTCCGGCACCGGCGCATGGGCCGGTGCGCTCGTCGGGACCGCGATCGTGCTCCTGGGGGGCTGGGGCGCCTACGCTGTCCTGTGGGCCTTCTTCCTGCCGGCCACCGCGGCCACCAAATGGGGGTACCGACGCAAGGCCGAGCGCGGCGTGGCGCAACGCGATCGCGGACGCAGGGGCGCGGCGCACGCCATCGCCAACGTCGGCGTTCCGGTCGTGCTGCTCTTAGTCGGCGCGCCGCCGGTGGCCTTCGCCGCGGCGCTCGCCGCCGCTCTCGCCGACACGCTGGGAACCGAGGTGGGTAGCCTCTTCGGGCGGCGGCCCTTCTCTCTCGTGCGCTGGGAGCGCAGGACGGTGGGCGATCCCGGAGCGGTGTCCTGGCCCGGGCTCGCCGCGGGACTCCTCGGAGCCGCGGCAGTCGGGGCGGTCGCCGCCCTCTCCGGCTTCCTGCCGGGGGGAAGCGTCGCGGTCGTCGCCGCGGCCGGACTGGCGGGCTCGCTCGCCGAGAGCGTGGTCCTCGATCTCGGACGCTGGCGCGGCGTGACGCTGGACCACGACTTCGCCAACGCGTTCAACACGGCGGCCGGCGCTCTCGTCGCGCTGGAGATCGTGGCGTCGATCCAGAGCCGCGGCCTCTACCTTCCAATGGGCGGCGCATGAAGCGCTACCTGCGCCTGGCCCGCCCGTTCACGCTTCTGCCGCCGCTTCTTGGCATCGTGTCCGGCGCGGTCTGCGCCTTCGGCTCGGCGCACAATCCCGACCCCGCGCGCCGGGTCACCTGGGCGGTGGTCCTGACCGTCGCGGTCGGGTCGCTCTGCGCGGCGGCCATGAACGCGGCGTCCAACATCGTCAATCAGATCGCCGACCTGGAGATCGACCGGAAGAACAAGCCGCGCCGGCCGCTGGTGACCGGGGAGGTGTCGGTGGCCCGGGCGTGGGCCGCGGCCGCGGTGCTCTACGTTCTCTCGATCGTCCCGACCTGGATCGTCGTTCCCTATCCGTACCAATCGCTCTCGGAGCGCATCGCGGCGCCTCTCGTTCATCACGCCGCCTTCTTCATCTACTGCTTGGGAGCGCTGGCGACCTTCGTCTATTCTTTTCCCGCCTTCGGCCGCACCAAGCGCCACTGGCTCGCGGCCAACGTCACCATCGCCATTCCCCGCGGGGGCCTTCTGAAGGTCGCCGGCTGGGCCTTCGTCGGGCCGGTCACGGTCTGGGAGGCCTGGGCGATCGGGGGGATCTTCGCTTTCTTTCTTCTGGGCGCGACGTCGACCAAAGACTTCTCCGACATGGAAGGGGATCGCGCCCACGGCTGCGTGACACTGCCGGTGCGATTCGGCGTGGCCAAGGCGGCCAGGATCATCGCCCCCTTCTTCGTCCTGCCCTGGCTCCTGATCCCGCTTTTCGCGCGCCTGCCCGACCCGGACCGAACGGCCGACCGCCTCCTGACGGGAAACACTCTCTTCCTGACCGTGCTTGGCCTCGGTCTGGCCGCCTGGGGCTCCTACGCGGCGCGACTCTTGCTCAAGAGCCCCGAGGACCTAGCGCGCACGGAGAATCACCCGGCGTGGACTCACATGTACTTGTTGATGATGGCGGCGCAGGTGGGCTTTGCGCTCGCCTATGCGCTCTGACCGGACTCCTCCCGGAATCGTTTTCCTGTTCTCCGCGTTACAATATGTTGTACATCAGAGAGCCAGGAACTCTATAGGAAGTAGATGGAACAGGACGCGACGGCCCCCCTTCTGCCAGTCCCCCTCGCCCGGGAGGAGGGCTACCCGGTCCGCTGGAGCGGCCTGTCCCTGACTCTCGAGGAACGGACTTTGAATGCCCTGGTCGGGCGCCTGGTCGAGCGGATCGAAGACCTCAAGGATCTGCGGATCGACGTTTCTAAGGGAGAGCTCGCGGCGACGCTCGTGGTTCACCGGTTCGGCGTGCCTCTTTCGGCCAAGGCCACCCTCTCGCAGCTGCGGTTGAAGGACGGCTTCCTCGCCTTTCTGCTCGACAAGGTTCAGGCGCTGTCCTTCATCCCGATCCCGGACCAGCTCCTGGGCTACCTGGTCGCCAAAGCGCCCCCGGGTCTTCTGACCTACTACCCAGACGATCGCATCATGGTGGTGAACTTGAACGACTGGATGCCGCCGGGAATCGATCTCTCTCTGGAGCGCACCGTCTTCGAGAAAGGCGCCGTGACCCTGCACTTCGCCCCCGGTTCTTTCGACTTGAGCGAGGTTTTGGCGGAGGACGGGCCGGAGGAGGAGTGAGGAAGAAATTGTGAATGGTCAATTGTGAATTGTGATTGGGCGAACTCTTTTCCGCCCATTCGCGACTCACAATTCACAATTCGCAATTCACTCTTGCGGCCGGGGTGAAAGCACCACCAGCAGGATCGCTCCATCCGTCTCGTAGCGGTCGCCTCCGCCGTTGACGTCCGCGTGCGGAGTTCCCGGAATCTCCGATGCGCGAGCCAGACGGCCGGTTCTCGTGAGGTCCTGCCGCAACCTCTCACGCTCCCGATCCACGTTCGGGTCGATGTGGTGCATGGGCTCTCCTGTGTATGCGGAGACTCCCATGGCGCGATCGTAAGTCGCCGATCCGATCCACGCCTCGCCCGGCTCGCCGTCCGGCCTGGAGGTCCTCCAGAAGCGCGCGTGGTGCCGCCGGCGCGGGCTCGCCCCCACCGCCTGCTCGAAGCCGAGATCCTGGGGGCGGCCCGAGATCCAGTGCGTGCTCATGGGAGCGGAGGGGTAGGGCCGGTCAAAGAGGACGCTGTGGGCGTCGCGCAGTCCCGATCGGACGGTGATCGGATCGGCCAGCGTCCAGCCCGCCGCGCGCATCGCGGCGATGACTTCCTCGCGGGACCCCACGACCCAGAGATTGATCGGATCTGCGGGGATTCCCTCCTGCGTGTAGCTGGTCGGCCAGGGCCTCGGTGAGATGTTCGTCCGAGCGTAGTGCTGCCACGCGGCGGGCAGGAGCACGTAGGCTGTCAGGGCATACGCCGGCAGCAGCAGAAGGAGAAAAGCCACGGCCCAGAGCGCCCGCGCGGCTCCGCCCGGGACACGGATTGTCGGCATCCCGAAATGTTAAATCGGTGTGTATGACGGGAAGATGAACGCGCCCTTCAGAGCCCTTCCCAGAAGGGGGCATGGAGGCTACGAGTCCGTTCGATCGCCCGCCGGGCCAAGGGGTTAGGCGTCGGGAGAGTCTCCGGGAGCGGCTCTTCTCCCTGCAGCACTTTGACGCAGGCCGCGGCCGACTGCGCGATGGCGTCCAATCGGTAACCGCCCTCCAGCGCCAGCACGATCCGCCCTCCCGCGAGCGGGAGGAGGCGGCTGGTCATCTGGGCATAGCCGTCGGGCGAGATGCGCATCTGGCCGAGAAGGTCTCCCAGAGCGGCGTCGAAGCCGCAGGAGACGATCACCAGGTCCGGCTCATACTGCCGAGCGATCGGCATCAGAATCTCGTCGAAGGCTGCCAGATACTCGGCGTCCCCCATTCCCGGAGGCCAGGGTAGGTTGATGGTTCGCCCGCGCGCGTCCTCGCCGCCGGTCTCGTCGGACGCCCCCGTGCCCGGATACAGCGGCCACTCGTGCGTGGAGAAGTAGACCACCCGAGGATCGTTCCAGAACGTGTTCTGCGTCCCGTTCCCGTGGTGGAGATCCCAGTCGACGATGAGGACGCGCCGCGCCCCGGCGGACAGCGCCGCCTTCGCCGCGATGGCGACGTTGTTGAAGAGGCAGAAGCCCATGGCCGCGTCGGCCTCGGCGTGGTGCCCGGGCGGACGCAACAGGGCGAACCCGTTGTCCCACTGTCCCGAGAGCGTGCCGAGCGTCAGATCCACCAGACCTCCGGCAGCCAGCCGGGCGGCGGCCGCGGAATCGGCGCAGGCGTAGGTGTCGGGGTCGAGCTGCGTGAACGGGCTACCGGCCGTCGCGTCGATCTTCCAGACATGATCCGGCGTGTGCACGGCGGTTAGCTCGTCGTCGGTGGCCGGCCGGGCCGGAACACGCCGGCAGAAGCGCACCAGGCCTTCCCGCTCGAGCCCCGCGCGGACCGCAAGGAGGCGGCCGGGATGCTCGGGATGATCGTAGGGCGCCTTGTGGAGTAGGAAGCGGTCGTCGGAAACGAGGCCGGTGGTCATGAATGATTCAAGATTCAAAGTTCAAGATTCAAGATCTGAGCTTTGTGCGCCTTCAATTTTGAATTTTGAATTTTGAATCTTGAATCACCTTACTCGCAAGCTGCGGACTTCGGGAACAAGACTTTTCATTGGCCAGGCAGTCCGACAGCGTCCGTCCGCAGCCGCAGTCGCAGCGGTCTCGGGCAAGGTGGCGAAAGTAGTCGTGCCGCGCGGCAGGGACGACCGCCTCGCCGGACAGGAGAGCTTCGCGCGCCAGCTGATGCTCGCGTGGGGGCGCAGCAGCGTCGCCGGCCGCAGGCGCCCGGGCCGGCGAGGTTTCGGGGACCTTCGTTGACGCGAGAGGGCTCCGGGCGCGCCAGTACCACAACGCGCCGCCGAAGAGCAGAGCGTAGGCCAGCACGGAGAGAACGGCCGGGCCGGGACTCCGCCGCCGGGGAGGCGGGCCCGCATCGCGTGCGACCATCCGCAGCGGGGGGGCCTTGTCACCCATCGAGCGCCTCGACGAGCTCGGAGGGCTCGGTGATGGGAGGGCGGCAGGCGAAACCCTCGCAGACGTAGGCCCGAGCGGGTCCCTCCGATGGCCGGCGTCCCTCGATCAGGGGCGAGAGGCCGGCCAGGCTCTCCGACGGATCGGCCAGCGCCACCACACGGTTCAATCTCCGGGCGGAGAAGGCGGCGTCGCGCAGGGACTCGAGATCCGAGCGCCCGATCTCGCCGGAAAGCACGACCTCGCGCGAGGGGCTGGATTGAAAATCGAGCGCAGAGAGCAAGCGCGGGACCGCGACGGGGGCCCGCTCCAGATAGCCCGAGGATGCGGCGAAGATCCGCTCGGCGCCCTCCCGGTAGCGGTCCTCGCCGGTGAAGGCGTGG
>DATFTF010000026.1:0-2961 GCA_035262245.1 Thermoanaerobaculia bacterium | reverse complement strand
GAGGAGAAGACCAGGCGCTCGCCGTCGGGAGAAAAGGCCGGCTGCCTGTCGGTCGAGTTTCCGCGGGTGACCCAGCGAGCAGCGCCAGCACCGGAAAGACCGACCTCCTTGAGACCCTGCCGCGTCAGGTCCGCGTCGAACACGAGCCTTCCGTCTGAGAGCAGGTCCAGATTCGGTCCAAACGAGGTCACGTGGAACAGCACGTCGGCGGAGTTGGCGCCGGGCCGCTGCCGGAGGATCCGGGCGGCCGAGCCGCGCTGGCTTGTCGAGGTCTCGCTCTGGGAATAGATCATGTCACGGCCCGACCAGGCGAGCGAGCTGACGGTGCCGCGCGCGGCCGGCGGCAGAAGGATCCGGCGCTCCTTCCCGTCCCGGGAAATCCAGTGGAACTTTCCCGACGTGGTGGCCGGTCCCCCTCCGGACTCGACGACGACGATGGCTCGTTCGTCCGGAGTCCACCGGGGAGAGTGCATGGCAAGGCCTCGGAATTCCGCGATGGGATGCGCCGAGCTGCCATCGCCCCCGGCGATGCAGAGCGCGCTCACCGGAACGCCCTGTTCCACGCGCGTACGAAGAAACGCGATCTCCGAGCCCGAGGGGGACCAATCCGCTTCCCCCGCTTCCGAGATCAGCCGCCGAGCTTCGCCCCCGACCGAGGCCACGCGAAAGAGAGAAGAGCGGCCTCCTTCGCTTCGCGTGAAGAGAAGATTCGCTCCGTCAGGCGAGAAACGCGGGTGCTCGTCCTCGGGCCCGGTGGTCAGGGGGACCTCGCTTCCGCCGGGAAGCTGCTTGAGCCAGATCCGCGGCTTTCCATCGCGCGCCGAGACGAAGGCGATCGTTGTCCCGTCCGGCGAGGCGGCCGGCGACCAGTCCATTCCCGAGTAGGTCAGGGCATGCAGGGACGGAGGCGGGGGCGGCCGCCGTATGGCTCGGCCGAGAAACACGCCAGCGACGAGTAGGAGCGCTGCGGCGACGGCGAGCAGGGCTCGAATCCTGCGAGGACGGATCGAAGGCCTCGCCTTCGGTCCCGCGGCGGAGACCACGGCCGAGCCCGACGCTTCCGAGAGCGCGGCCACGCCGAAGGCAAGATCGTGGGCCGATTGGAAGCGTTCGTGCGGATTCTTCTCCAGGCAGTGCCGGACGATACGATCGAGACCCGGGGAGATACTTCGATCCGCCTGGGAAAGCTCGGGAGGATCCTCTTTCAGAATGGCCGACATGGTGTCCGCGGCCGAGTCGCCGTGGAAAGCCCGGCGGCCGGAAAGCATTTCGTAAAGAATCGCGCCGAAGGCGAAGATGTCGCTTCGCGCGTCCGCCGGCATGCCGCGCACCTGTTCGGGCGACATGTAACCGAGCGTTCCCAGGACGACGCCGGGTTCCGTCCCCGCCGTGGCGGTCGGGAGATCCGTGTCCTCGCTTCCCTCTTCCCTTTGCGTGAGCTTGGCCAGCCCGAAGTCGAGGATCTTGACGCGGCCTTCGCGCGTCACGAAGAGGTTCTCGGGCTTCAAGTCCCGGTGCACGATCCCCTTGTCGTGCGCCGCGGCCAGTCCCTCGGCGATGCCGCGGGCGTAGTCGACCGCCTTGCGCGCCGGAAGGCGGCCCTCCGCGATGAGTCCCCGCAGCGTCTGTCCCTCGAGGAGCTCCTGCACGACGTACGGCGCGCCGTCGTGGGTTCCGAGATCGTAGACCGCGGTGATGTTGGGATGGTTCAGGATCCCGGCCGAGCGGGCCTCCTGCTCGAAGCGGCGCAGGCGCTCGGGGTCGCTGGAAAAGGAGGCCGGCAGGACCTTGATGGCGACCTCGCGTCCCAGCCGCGGATCCCTGGCCCGGTAGACCTCTCCCATGCCTCCCGCCCCCAGGGGGGCGAGGATCTCGTAGGGCCCCAGGCGCGAACCGGAATCGAGCGGCATGCGGCGCCCGAGATTGTAGGCCGGCTGCCCGCGGGGCTAGCGGGTGACTTCGAGCTCGTGAAGGATGAACGCGTAGTCGAAGGCCGCCTCACGCAGCCGGTCGTAGCGGCCCGACGAGCCTCCATGGCCTCCCGCCATGTTGACCTTGAAGACCAGGGTGTGCTTGTCCGTCCGCGTGGCGCGCATCTTGGCCACGTATTTCGCCGGCTCCCAGTACATGACCTGGCTGTCCTGGAACGACGTCTTGACGAGCATCGCCGGGTAGGCCTTGGCCTCGATGTTGTCGTAGGGGCTATAGCTGCGCATGTAGTCGTACTCGGACTTGATCTTGGGATTGCCCCACTCTTCGAACTCGGTCACCGTCAGCGGCAGCGATTGGTCGAGCATCGTGTTGATGACGTCCACGAAGGGCACCCGCAGGATGACCACGCGGAAGAGGTCGGGACGCATGTTGGCCACCGCGCCCATCAAGAGCCCGCCGGCGCTCCCGCCTTCGATGACCAGGCGGTCCTTCGAGGTGTAACCCTCCGAGGTGAGGGTCTCGGCCGCGGCGATGAAGTCGGTGAAGGTGTTCTTCTTGGACATCATCTTGCCGGCGTCATGCCACTTCTTGCCCATTTCGCCGCCGCCCCGAATGTGCGCGATGGCATAGACGAATCCGCGGTCGAGGAGACTGACGCGGTTGGAGTTGAACGTCGCGAACATCGGCGCGCCGTACGAGCCGTAGCCCATCAGAACCGCCGGGTTCTTGCCGTCGTGGGCCAGGCCCTTTTTCGAAACGACGGAGATCGGGATCTGCGTGCCGTCGGAGGCCCTGGCCCAGCGCCGCTCGGCCACGTAGGCCGCCGGGTCGTAACCGCCCAGGACCGGCGTGCGTTTGAGGAGCTTGCGCTCTTTCGTTCCCATGTCGTAGTCGTAGACCGTGGGCGGGATGGTCAGGGACTCGTAGTCGAAGCGAAATTGCGTCGTGGAGAACTCCAGATTCGCCTGTGGAAAGGCAGAGTAGACCGGCTCGGGAAACGCGATGTCGTGGGAGACTCCGGCCGCAAGA
>DATFTF010000025.1:0-3946 GCA_035262245.1 Thermoanaerobaculia bacterium | reverse complement strand
TCTCGTCCACCCACAGCACACATGGGGCGATTCGCTCGACTCGCTTCAAGGCGTCGCGCAGGTTGCGCTCGGACTCGCCGATGTAAGGAGCGAGAAGCCGACCGGCATCCAGGGCGAGAAGCGGCAGGCCCCAGGAGGCGGCGACGGCCTTGGCCGCCAGACTCTTGCCGCAGCCCTGGACTCCCAGCAGCAGGATTCCCTTTGGCGGCTCGAGAGGTTTCTCGCCGGGCCGCGGGAAGAACCCGACCTTGCGAACGGCTATCCATTTCTTCAGCCGTTCGAGGCCGCCGATCTGTTCGATCCCCTCCGGAGCGGCGATGAATTCCAGCAGACCGCCCCCCTCGACCAGCGCTCTCTTGTTTTCGCGGATTCGTCGGCGATCCTCGCCGGTGAGCGCGTTGTCCTCGACGACCGCGCGGGCCAGGGCCCGCTCCGCTTCGAACAGCGTCAAGCCCTGGAGATCCGACACGAGGCCGGCGACGTCTTCCCGGGAGAGCTCGACGCGCGTGGATGGACTGTCGCGAGCCAGACGCCGCACGGTGTCGACCACCAGGCTTCGCAGCTCGTCAGGCCCCGGCAGCTCGAGCTCGAAGCGGACTTCGAGGTCATCGAGCTCCGGCCTGGGCGGCAGCGTCGGACCCACCAGGACCAGAGTCCGCGTCGTGCCGGCGAAGTCCTGCGCCGTCTCCCTCAGGGCGCGGAGGGTTGCCGGATTCTCCAGATGCGGCTGCGGGTCCTTCATCAGCCAGACGCCGTCCCCGCGGGCGGACCGGATCTCTCGCAACGCGAAGGCGAGGTCGGTCGTCTTTCCCGCATCCGCGGGATGGCAGGGCGAGAGGCCGCTCGCAGCGCTCCAGGTAAAAACCGGGAAATGAAGCTCGCTCGCGACGGCCCTGACCAGAGCCTCCAGGCGCTTTTCCTCGACCGTCTCGCAGATCACCAGCGAGTTGCGCGAGCGAAACAGGATCGCGAGGTCTCGAGCCGGAATGTCCAAGCGTGGGCGTTAGTCTAGTCGAGAAGGACGAGGACGTGGCCCGGCTGTCAGCTGTGAGCTTTCAGCCAAGCACAGGCTCTAAGGAACTTTTCCGGCTGAAAGTTGAGAGTCGAGAGCTGAGAGCTATTTCGGCCTGCTAGACTCGGCGGGTGGCAGCGGCGCGGATCGTCTCCCTCTGCCCATCCATCACCGAGACGTTGACCGGCCTCGGCGCGCTTCCGAGGCTGGTTGGGGTGACCCGGTACTGCGTGCGGCCGAAGGGATTGCTTGCGGGTCTCGTTCGAGTCGGCGGGACGAAGACACCCGACCTGGACCGCATCGTCGAACTTCAGCCGGACCTCGTTCTGGCCAACGAGGAGGAGAATCGGCGCGAAGACGTGCTGGCCTTGCGGGCGCGCGGGATTGCAGTCGACGTGACCTTTCCTCGGCGTGTGGCCGACGTGCCGGCAGCGGTGCGGCATTGGGGCGCGCTTCTGTCGCCCGACACCCAGGTTGAGGCGGAGGCGCTCGCTGGGCGGATCGAGGGAGAACTCCGAAGTCTCGAAGTGGAGGCGGCGGCCCCCCGATTCTCCTACGCGTACTGGATTTGGAAGGATCCATGGATGACCGTCAACGACGATACCTACGTGGCCGACCTTTTGCGCCTGGCCGGCGGTGCGAACGTCTTCGGCGGGAATGCAGCCCGATACCCGACCGTCTCGCCGCGGGAGGCGCTCGCACGCGGCGCGGAGGTCTGCTTCTTCGCCAGCGAGCCGTTTCCGTTTCGCCCCGAGAAGCACCAGGCCCAAGCCGAACGGCTCTTCGGGCGGGATCGCAAGCTCCTCTTTGTCGACGGCGACGACTACTGCTGGCACGGATTGCGGACGCTCGACGGTTTGAAGGCCGTCCGCGGTCTCCGAACGATATTCGGTAATTTGAGTACAAGTCAAAATAATAAAAGGAAACTGGGCTAGAATACCTTTCTAACTCAGGTTCGTCGGAGATCCGCGGTCCGCTCGCGGCTGGCCGGGCGGATAATCATTGTTTCCTGATCCGAGTTCCGGTGAATTGATGAGTCAAGCGGAAGGGCCCGTCCCGGCCGGTATTCCGGTCGGCTCGACTCCAGCGTCCGGGGCGACGGCTCCGGAGGCCGGCAACGCCATGGCTGAGACGGCAAGCTCCGCCGGTCCGATGGACGGCGCCGCGACCGTCTTTCCCGGGCCCTCTCAGGGCGGGCCTTTCGATTCCGTCGAGCGGCTCCGCATCCTCGAAACGCTGTCCTACGGGATCCTCTACGAAGGTCGCGTGTTCCACGCCTCGCGGCCTGAGGAAGTGTCTCTACTCGAACTCGATGCGGCGTTCGAGAGCGAGCCGGAGACGTTCGCGCGCATCCTGTCGGAGATCGTGGCGGCCTCGAGGTTCGAGCGCGCGAACGCTCTGGCGCCGCGCGGGGTGTTCCGCCACGGGGACGGGATCTACGTCCTCTTCGACGCTTGCGCGGGCGTCAGCCTGGCGACGGCGTTCGAGTTTCTCGGCCCCGCCGGGCTACGGCTCTCCTCGGAGGCGATTCTCCGGATCGCCAGCGGCGTTCTGGCCGCATTGGACAGTCCGGTTCGCGAGGGGGGTGAGGGAGAGCCCGAGCAGGCGCATGGGCTGCTGACTCCCGAGAACATCTTCGTGGCGGAGGGGCAGCGCGTTCTGGTGCGGGGATTCGGAATGTGGCCGGGGGGCGCCGGCCGGCTCGGCCTTCTCGGGCCGCGGGACCGCCGCTACATCGCGCCGAGCCAGACCCATAGCGGCGCGGCCACGCCGCGAACCGATCTGCTGTCTCTGGGAATGATTCTCTTTGAGGGGTTGGTGGGCGTGCCGGCCTTCGACTCTCCGCCGGAGGACGAGGATCTGGCCGACCTGCGGGGATCCATCGGAGAATTTCAGGCCAAGGCCGAGCCGGGTCTGTCGGAGCTCTTCGAAATCACGATGGCCTGCCTAACGCCTCCGGCCTCCCTGACGCTGTCCTACCGGAGCCGCCTGCGCAAGCGGATCGACACCGTCTTTCTCCGTGAGTTCACTCGCGACAAGGCCCCCAAGATGATCAATCTCGAAGATCTCGTCGCGCGCATCAAGCCGCGCCGCCCGGTGATCGTCAAGGCCAGGCCGATAGCGCTTGCACCCGCCGCGCCCGACATCCCGGAGGCTCCCCTCCCGGACGCGGATCGGACGAGCGAGGAGGCTTCCGACGAATTCGCAACCCTGTCGATGAAAGCCGACTTCCCGGTCTCGGAGGAGTCGGCTGCCCCGGCCAGAACGTTCTCCTATCCTCCGATGACTTTTGGGGGACCGCCGCCCCGGCGGCGCGGCCTCCCGCGGTCTGCGCTCGTGGCGCTCGTCCTCGCCGCAGCGGTGGTGGCCGGAGCCCTCGCGATCTGGCGCCCGCGGCCGGCCAGCCCGGAGGAAACGGCCGCGGCTCTCGAGCGGGTGGTGGTCCTCCCGCCGCCGACGGCAGCGAAGCCGGCACCTTCTCCGTTGTCTCTCGCTCCGGTCCCGCCGCCGCCCGCGCCAGCCCCGACCGCGAAACCGTCCACACGGGCAGCGGCTCCCCGCCAGAGCCGCGATGAAGCTCTGGGGCGGTCGCGGCGCGCGGCCGCCGCCAGGGATGCTGGAAAGAAACGGGACCCGGCTCCGCGACGCGAGCGCGTGGCATCCTCCTCGGGACCCGCCGCGCCGCCGCCGCCCGCCCCGGCGGACCGCACGGGGGACGTTCCCGCGGTGGCGGCGGGCGCGCTGGTCTCCTTCCGCACGGCAGGATTGGTGGCTCCGGTCCTGATCGCGAACCCTCCGCCGCTGCGTTTCCAGGAGTCCGATCCGCGGCCGGCCCGGGCGCATGAGGCGGCCCTGGAGATTCTGGTGAGCGACTCCGGCCGCGTCCGAGGCAGCCGCATCCTCCGAGCGGACAGTTTTCCTCCGGGGTTCACC
>DATFTF010000024.1:0-3174 GCA_035262245.1 Thermoanaerobaculia bacterium | reverse complement strand
CGTGGCCGCGCTGATGCTCACGGTCCCCAACACGCTCGGCATCTTCGAGGATCGGATCCTGGATATCGCGCGGGTCGTGCACGCGAAAGGGGGATACCTCTACTGCGACGGTGCGAACTTCAACTCCTTCGTCGGCGTGGCAAAGCCCGGCCTGATGGGCATCGACGTGATGCACATGAACCTGCACAAGACCTTCTCCACGCCGCACGGCGGGGGCGGACCGGGCTCCGGGCCGGTGGCAGTGTGCGACAAGCTGGTGCCCTACCTTCCGCGGCCCACCATCGAGCGCCGCACCGACGGAAAGTTCTTTCTCGAATTCGAGCGTCCCCAGTCGATCGGGCGCCTGCGCGCTTTCCTCGGCAACTACGGCATGTTCGTGCGGGCGCTGGCCTACATCTCTTCGTACGGAAACCGGATCGGCGAGGTCGCTGAGAACGCCGTCGTCAACGCCAACTACATCCGCGCCGGGCTCGCCGGGACCTACCACTTGAAGTACGACGCCCCGACCTTGCACGAGGTGGTCTTCTCCGACAAGAAGCAGGTGGAGCGCGGAGTGCACAACATGGACATCGGCAAGCGGCTGATGGACTACGGATTTCACCCTCCGACCATCTCTTTCCCGCTGATCGTCCACGGCGCGCTCATGATCGAGCCGACCGAGACGGAAGGGAAGGCCGGCCTCGACGCGTTCATTCGAGCGATGCGGGAGATCGCCCGCGAGGCGGAGGAGGATCCCCAGATCGTGCTGAAAGCGCCGCATACGACGCCGGTACGAAGGGTGGACGAGGTGGGGGCGGCGCGGAATCTGGTGCTGCGGTGGAAGCCCGAGTCGGAAGACGGGAAACGGTAAACGGGAAACGAGGTCGCATCCAGAATTCGTTTTCCGGTTCCCGTTTTCCGTTTTCCGGCCCCCGGGATATCCTCCCCTCGCCATGGTCGACTTCCATCGCAAGTGTCCTCTCTGCTCGGGGGACATGCTGCGGTCCAGGACCTCCAATGCCGGCTACACCTCCTATTTCTGGAAGAAGCCGTGGCGCCGGGGATTCTTCGACTGGAGCGCTGAACGGGTCTATCCCTGGGCCTGCATGAGCTGCGGCGTGGTGCTTCTCTATCTCGACCGGCTCCCCGCCATCGCCGAGGAGTACCGGACCGCCGGCGAAAAATCCGAGTCGCGCCAGATCGCCCCCGCACCGCTCAAGTCGTGATCGCCGTCGGCTATCTGGACGGTTACCGCCTCTCCCGCTCGGTCATCGCCGGAGCCCGGTTCGTCGCCGACCGCGCGGAGGGACTCAACAAGATCAACGTCTTCCCGGTGCCGGACGGCGACACCGGAACGAACTTCGCGTCGACCCTGCAGAAAATCGCGGCGGGAATCGCCCGCCTGCGCCTTCGGAACGTGCACGAGATGTCCCGGCGTCTAGCCGACGCCGCGGTGGGCGGCGCGCGCGGGAACTCCGGCGCGATCCTGGCTCAGTTCTTCTGCGGCTTTTCCGAAGGCCTGCCCGACCGGCCGCGGATCTCCACTGCCGACTTCGGCCCTGCAGTGGTTCGCGCGGCGGAGTCGGCCTACTCCGCGATCGCGCGGCCGGTGGAAGGAACCATTCTGACGGTCGTGCGCGACTGGGCCGCGGCGGTCCAGAAGCGGGCGGAGAAAGTCGCCGACTTCGGCGAGCTCCTTCCCGCCTCGCTCCACGACGCGCGCCAGTCTCTGGAAAACACGCCCCGGCAGATGAAGGCGCTGGCCAAGGCCGGCGTGGTGGACGCCGGGGCTCAGGGGTTCGTGTACCTGCTGGAAGGGATCGTCAAGTACCTGCGCGAGGCGGCCCGCCGCTCCCTGCCCGAGGCGCCCCCGGAGGAGGTGAAGGCGGCGATCTTCGACAAGACTCCGGAGAACATCCTCTTTCGTTTCTGCACCGAGGCCCTGCTGGAGGGGGACGCCATCGACCGCGACGCGTTGCGCCGAGAAGCGGCCCTGCTGGGGGACTCGATCGTGATCGCCGGCGGTGCGAACCGGCTCCGGCTGCACGTGCACACCAACGAGCCGGAGAAGCTCTTCGAAGTGGTCGGGCGTCTGGCCGACGTGGCGGAGACCAAGGTCGAGGACATGCACGCGCAGCACCAGACGCGGTTCGACAAGAACCGGGCCCTGCGCGTGGGCGTGGTGACCGACTCGACCTGCGATCTTCCCCAGACGCTCCTGGAGGAGCTGGGAATCGGGGTCGTGCCGGTGCGGGTTTTTTTCGGCTCGGAGAACTACCTGGACAAGGTGACGCTGGCGCCATCGGAGTTCTACGCGCGTTTCGCCGTGACCGACGAGGCGCCCAAGACTTCGCAGCCGCCTCCCGCCGACTTCACGCAGGTCTACGGCAACGTGGCGGCCCACGCCGGATCGATCGTCTCGATCCATCTGTCGGCGGCGGTCTCCGGAACCTATCAGGCGGCGATCGTCGGGGCCCGCAAGGTCGAGAAGACGCGCTTCGAGCACGTCGACAGCCGCAACGTATCGGTCGGGCTGGGGCTGATCGTGCGGGCCGCGGCCGAAGCGGCGGCGGCCGGCAAGAGCGTGGAAGAAGTCACCCGCGTGGCCCGCGAGGCGTCCGAGCGCACGCGGGTCTACATCGCCGTTCCGACCCTCGAGCATCTGGTGCGGGGCGGACGCGTGTCCGCCGCCAGGGGTTTCGTCGCGCGGCTGCTCGGAATTCTGCCGGTCCTGACGCTGTCGGGCGAAGGAGCCGCGGAGGCCGTGGCCAAAGCGCGTGGATTCGAGGCTGCCCGGCGCAAGATGATGGAGCTGCTCTTCGCCGCGGCCGCGAGTGGGTCGGGCGCCGTGCGCCGGTTCGGCGTCGCCCACTGCGACGCACCGGATCTGGCGGAGGATCTGGCCCGGCAGATCCGGACGCGGTTTCCGGAATCCGACGTGCTCATCGTCGAATGTGGCCCGGCGCTGGGCGCTCACGGAGGTCCGGGCGCGGTGGCCACGGCGGTGCTGCCGTGACGGGTCTAAAGTCTAAAAGTTTAAAGTCTAAAGTTCGGGTTCCTTCTTAGACCTTAGACCTTAGACCTTAGACCTTGCCTCCCCTCTGGACCATCGGTCACTCCAATCACTCGATCGAGAAGCTCGTCTCGATACTCGGCTCTCACAATATAGAGATTGTTATCGACGTGCGGCGGTTT
>DATFTF010000023.1:0-3232 GCA_035262245.1 Thermoanaerobaculia bacterium | reverse complement strand
CGCGTCGGCCGCCGCCAGAACATCGGGCATGTCGGACCGAAAGCCGACGGCAACGACGCGCTTCTCGATGCCGAGCCCGCGCGCGTAGGACAGCACCTCGTCCTTCTTGCTCTGGTTCTCGCAGGCCACGATGGCCGTCGTGAGCTTCGGAAAGTCGCCCGACAGCCGGGCCGAAGCCGCGATCAGATCCTTCCAGCCCTTCCACTCTCGCGCCCCCACCTGGAGGAGCAGGAAGTGGTCCGGTTCGATGCCGAGCTCCGACCGGACGCGCCTTCCGTCCGCGCGCGCCGGATCGAAGCGCGCCAGGTCGACGCCGGCGTAAATCACGTGAACCTTTGCGGCCGGAATCTTTCCCGAAGCGACGATCACCTTCTTGATGTCCTCGCAGACGGTCACCACGGCGTCCATCCGAACGTGGTACTTGATCCGGTTCAAGACGTCGAGCGGAAACGAAACGCCTCGGTTGACCACCAGGACCGGACGGCGCCGCGTGAAGAGCGTCGCGAAGAGGGCGACCGAGTGGGCGATCCCCTTGTGGACGTGGACGACATCGACTTGTCGCGAGTCGTAGAGGCGGGCCAGCGCCCGGGCGCTCGCGAAGTCGAACTCATGTCTCAACGGCTGAGGGACGAAATCGATCCCCTCTCCGCGCGCCCTTTGAGGCACTTCCCCCTCGGGCCGTGAGACGACCGCCACGCGATGCCCGCGCCGCGCCAGCCCGTGAGCGAGCTGGAACATCTGAACGACGCTGCCGGTGGAGAAGAGGCCCTTCTCCAGGACCTGCAGGACAGAAAGTGATGGATTCATCGATTCATTTGTTCATTGACCGATGGACGAATTGGGACTGAAGAGCCATTTCCGCCCCAATGAAAGCTGGAGTCAATGATTCAATGATTCAATCACTCAATTTTCAGAACGATCTTCCCGAACTGCTCCCCCTGTTCCAGCCGCTTGTAACCCTCGGCAGCTTTCGCCAGCGGGAGGACCTGATCGACGCGCGGACGCAGCCGGCCGGCGGCGACGGCCGACAGCATGGCCCGGAACTCGCGGTCGTTGGCCATGGTCGAGCCCAGGATCGAGATGTGATTCCAGAAGATCAGCCGGATCTCCTCCGGGGGATTCGGGCCGGTCGTCGCCCCGCAGGTGACGATCCTTCCTCCCTTGACCACGGATTTGAGCGACGTCATCCAGGTCTTCTCGCCGACGCTGTCGATGACCACGTCGACTCCCCGCTTGCCGGTGAGCTCGCGGATGGATCGCGCCACATCGACCGCGGTGTAGTCCAGAACCTGCTCGGCTCCCGCTTCGCGCAGCCGGCGCGCCTTTTCCTCGCCCCGGGTCGTGACGAACACGCGCGCCCCGGCGAGCCGGGCGATCTCCAGGGCCGCTCCCCCGACGCCGCCGCCGCCGCCGTGGATCAAGACCGTCTTGCCCGGAGTCACCGCACCGCGCGTCACCACCATCCGCCAGGCAGTCTGATAGACGAGCGGAAAGGCGCAAGCCTCTTCGAAGGAGAGCTCCCCGGGGATTCCGAAGACGTTGCGCGCCGGGACCACGACGAAATCGGCGAACGTTCCCGCGGTGTGCTCGCCCAGAATTCGATACTTCACGCAGAGGCTCTGCTCGCCGCCCCGGCAGAATTCGCAGAAGTTGCAGTAGAGACCAGGCTGGATGAGGACGCGATCGCCCGGCGCCATCCCGTCCACACCGGAACCGATCTTGTCGACCACGCCGGCCCCATCGGCCCCCGGAATCTGCGGAAGAGGGACGCCCGGAAGCCCTTCGCGCACGAAAATGTCCAGATGATTCAGGGCCGCGGTACGGAGGGCGACACGCACTTCGCCCGCGCCGGGCTCCGGCGTCGGCCGCTCGCCGAACTGGAGGACCTCGGGGCCGCCGTGCTTTTCGAAGAAAATGGATTTCATCGGCGCGGGAAACGGTAAACGGGAAACGGGAAACGAATCAAGGCCTTTCGATTCCCGATTTCCGACTCCCGTCTTCCGTCCTCATTGCAAATACCCCAGCGACTTCAGTCTTTCCAGATACTCCCGGTCGCTCTGACGCGTCGCCGCGGCGGCCGGAGCGACGCGAGACCCGTAGGTCGCGACGGTCGCCGTCTCCAGGCTCCCCGGCCGAAAAAGCGCCTCGGCCGGGCGCCCGGCGAGATCGCGGGCCGCCGGCACTCCGGCGCGCGCCAGGATGGAGACGGCGACGTCCTCGGGGCGAATTCGAAGCATGGACCAGGATCCGGCTCCATCGAAGACCGCCATCCGGCAAAGCGACCCCGGCTGGGGATGGCTGTCCACGGCCAGGACGACGAGCGTGATCTGTCCGGCCACCGCCTTGGAGACTTCTTCCTCGAGAAAGACCTGAATCTCGCGCTCGTCGATCGAGCGCTTGCTGGCGTCGCTGCGGAGGATGTCCAGGCCCGGCAGATAGACCGCCGCGATCGCCGGCCCTGCGGGATGCCTTCGGAAGGCGGCGAGGGACTCGCGGTCTGCAGCGATTCCGTCCGAAGCGCGGGCCAGAATCTCCTCGTTGCTGACGACGTCGGCGCCGGGCCAGGGGCCCGATGCCCACCACCCGATCGCAACCGAGGGAAGGCCCGCAGACGCCGCGACCTCCCAGAACGTCAGTGCGCCGCGATCGCGCGCCGAGACCGGCGCCGTGGTCGCCAGCCCGAGACGTGGAGCCAAGCCTCGCAAGTACCAGGCGGTGCCGAAGGGGGGGCGAAGGGCGAGTGGAGAGCCCAGAGGACGAATCCGCGCCAGCGCCCGGACGCCGTGCCGGGACGCCGGCGCGCCGGTGGCGAGCTCGGTCCAGATCTCCGGCGGGGAGCCGACGCGGGCCGGCCACCACCCGGTCCTCGCCTTGCCGAGAAGCTCCCGCAGGCTGGTCCAGCCGCCGCCGGCGATCCCGTCGAGCGACAGGCCGTCGATGCCGACGACCAGCACCGGGCCGCTGCGCGGCGACGGGTGGGGCGGCGGCACCGGCGCCGGCGCCCGGCGGCCGGCCAGGAGAGCCAGCGCCGCGACGACGCAGGCCAGAAGGGTGGCCAGCAGGAAAATTCTGGCCGGGGGACGCGCCGGGAGAACGCGCGAATGCGCGTAGGCCCGGGCCAGGAATCCCGACCGCGCGCTGCGCGCCAGCCACAGAGCGGCGGCGGCGACCGGCAGAGCCCACAGGAGAGAGAGCGGCGGGATCTCCCGGGCCAGGCTCCAGACCCCTCCGA
>DATFTF010000022.1:0-4257 GCA_035262245.1 Thermoanaerobaculia bacterium | reverse complement strand
GCCAGCTCTCATAGACTTCCTGCTCTTCCCGAAGACGACCGGCCCGCGAATACACCGCGGCTCGCGCCAGCGCTGTGTCCAGCCGGACCTCCAGATCCTCGGCCGCGCCCAGCCGTTCGGCCTCGTCCAAAAGCCGGAGGGCCGACGCGGCGTCGCCCTCGCTGGAACGGTAGACGGCTTCCGCACGCAGGGCCCGGACGCGCTCGCCGGGTGGCGCCTCGGGATGCTCCGCGCGCCATGCCATCGCCTCGCGGCCGGCCGCCCCGCGGTCCCCCTGCAGAGCGAGGATCTCGAGAGCGCGCAGGCGTGCGCCGCGCCGGAGGTCTTCCGAGGGACTCGCGCCCGCCAGAGCGAGGAGCCCCGAGCGCGCTTCCTCGAGCCTGCCGCCGGCCACCTCGCGCTCCGCCTCCAACCGATCGAGCCATTCCGGACGCCTGCCCTCCGCCGCAGCGGCGAGACGGGCCGACAGGCCATACCAGCGATCGGGCCTGGCGGCCCCGCTCTCGCCTATCCACCTTTCGGCTTCCGTCAGAGCCTCCTCGACCGCGCCGCCGTCCAGAAGAAGCTCGATCCTCGTGCCCGGGTCGGACTCCACCGCCGCCCATCGCTGGCTCCAGGCCCGGGCCCGAGCGGGCGTGGCCCGGATCCGGCGCCGTCCGGCAGCCGTGATCTGCCAGCGATCCCGGAGGTCCGGCGTTGCGTCTGCCCGAACTTCGAGGCGTTCCAGGACGCGCCGGAGGGATCGGCGTGGCAGGAGGCGGGCGAGAGAGCTCGCCGGGGCGCGGTCGCGGACCGAGAGCGCCTCGAGGACGTCTCGCTCGATCGGCGCGGGCTCGTCCGCAGCGGATCGGTCCGAGGGCGCCGGGGGCAGAGACGGGAGGCGCCCGTCGCCGGTCGGGTCGGCAACGAACCCCGACCAGTCCCCTGACCCCACGAGCGCTGCGGCGAGGATGCGGCCGGACCCCGGATCGGGCCTGGCGAGGTCCGCAAATTTCTCGTAGAAGCGCAGCGACGCGGAGAGCGTTCCGCAGGGAACGAAGACTTCGCGCCGCCACTCGTCCGGAAGGCGTGGCAGCAGGGGCGGGCGCTCGATGGACACAATCTCTATATTGTTGGCCGGGCTGCCGGTGACAGTTTCGAACGCCTGCCGCGAAAGGAGATCCCAGCGCTCTTTCTCCACGGCGATCCAGAGGGGACGGCGGCCTCCCGCTTCTTCGAGCAGCAATCTCAGCTGCCGCGCCGCCGCCGCGACGCCGTCGGGCGGCGGAGACAGGCCGAGGGCGCCGCCGGGGGTCAGCGCGGAGTCGCCCGCGGCAAAGACGCGAACCACCCGCCCTTCCAGCAGGGCCCTGGCCCGGGTCAGGCGCGCGCGCTCCGCCGGACTTCGAAAGAAGACGCCAGCCAGGCCGATCGTGCGCGCCCGAGAGGCGGCTGCCGCCGGAGCGCCGAGCTCGCGGAAGGTTCGGAAGGAGCTGGCCAGCCAGAAGTCGGCCCGGCGCTCGGGTCCGTCGCTGGCGAGCAGACGATCGAAGAGGCTCCGCGCGGCCGGATCGGGAAGCCGCCGTCCCTGCGCGAAGAGGCGATGAAGGAGGGCGGCCAGGACCGCCGACGGCGCAGGCCCGGGACCGGACTGAGCGACGGCTCGGGGCGTCCGGTTGAGCCACAGCCGCGGACCGGAATCGGAGACGTCGAAGACAGCTTCCCTCAGGTCCTCCTCGGCCAGAGAGAAGCCGAATGCCTGGAGAAAGGTGCAGAGTCCGGCGGCCTGCAGGAAAAGGAGCGGAGCGTGCTCTCGCGCGATGCGCCCGTCGAGGAGACCGCGTCCCGCCTTCGCCGCGCGCGTCACGACGAACTCTTCCCCCTCGCGCGCAAAGTCGACCGGCGCGGGAAGCGTCGCGTGCTCGAGGGTGAGGAAATCCAGCCATCGCTCACGGACAGCCGCGAGCGCAAACCGCTCAACCGCGAAGGCGGGCCCCTGTCGAACGTCGGTCATGTGCGGTTGCGAAGTGCGCGGGATCATATACCCTCGCCTACGCGGGGCTTTGCGACCTGCGCCCCCGGGCGCACCGGCAGTCGGCTCGGCCGGATGCGGCCTCGACCGCCGGCCTGATGGCAAAGCCCCGCTCCGGCTCGCGCGTCGCGAGTCGTTTCGCCGATCCACTCGGCGAAACTTGGTCGCGCCGCGAGGGGCCCCGGTGTCAAAGCCCGCTACCCTCGCCTCCGCGGAGTTCGTCGATCTGCGCCTCATGGGCGCACCGGCAGTCCGCTCGGCCGGATGCGGCCTCGACGGCCTGCCTGATCAACGAACTCCGCTCCGGCTCGCGCGGCGCGAGTCGTTTCGCGGATCCAGTCCGCGAAACTTGGTCGCGCCGCGGGAAGCCTCCGTACCCATACCCTCGCCTGCGCAGGGCTTTGCGATCTGCGCCCCATGGCCGCACCGGCAGTCCGCTCGGCCGGAGGCGGCCTCGACGGTCTGCCTGATCGACGAACTCCGCTCCGGCTCTCGCGGCGCGAGTCGTTTCGCGGATCCAGTCCGCGAAACTTGGTCGCGCCGCGGGGGTTTTGGCCAAGCTGTCCGGCGGTAAGTGTTTACCTTCGGACGAGGCTCTCCAGATCCCGGAAGAACCCGGGATAAGACTTGGCGACGCAGCCGGGATTCTCTATGAGGAGACCGGGAACGGCCAGGGACAGGAGGGCCGCGGCCATGGCGATGCGATGGTCGTTGAAAGTGGGAAGCCGGCGCGCGCGCCCGGTCGAAGCGGAAACCGGACCGCATACGACGAGGACGTCTTGCTCCGCCCGGGCGCTGCCGCCGGCCTCGGTCATCAGGCGCGCCAGTGCATCGATGCGATCGCTCTCCTTCCAGCGCAGGTGAGCGATTCCTTCGAAGCGGCTCTCTCCTTGCGCCAACCCTGCCAGCGCCGCCAGCGCCGGCACCGCGTCGGGAAAGTCCGACGCCTGCACGCGGGCCGGCCGCAGGAGGCCGGATCTTCCGGCAGAGATCCTCTCCGCGGAGGCTGCGACCGACAGACCCATCGCCTCGAGCACCGGAAGAGCCCGGGCGTCGGCGTCGGCGGCGGGCCAGGAAAGCCCGAGGACGGTCACGTTCCCCCCGGCCGCGCCGGCCGCCGCGAACAGCGGTATCGCCGACGAGTAATCACCGGAGATCTCGTACCGCTGGACACCGCGATCTCCACGGTCGATGCGAAATCGCGGCCCTTCATCGACGCGGTGTCCGAACGCCCGAAGGGCCTCGATCGTCAGACGCACGTAGGGAGCCGATGCGATCTTCCCCTCGACCTCGACATCCCATCCGCCGGAAGTCGCCGCTCCCGCCAGCAGCAACGCCGACAGGAACTGGCTCGACCGCGACGCATCCACGCGCAGACAACCTCCCCGCACAGACCGGCCCTCGACGGCGAGCGGAAGAAACCCGGGCGCTCCCCGGCTCTCGATGGTCGCGCCCGCCGGCGAGAGGGCCTCGACCAGCTCCCGCATCGGGCGCTCCCGAAGCCTCGCCGAGCCGGTGACCAGAAACCGTCCGGGCGTGACCGCGGCGAGGGCGACGAGCAGCCGCGCCGCGGTGCCGGATTCGGCGGCGTCCAGCACCGCCTCGCCGTGAGCGGGTCCCCGCAAGGGACCGCGCACGCGAAGGCCGCCCGCGCACTCCTCGATCGAGGCTCCCATGGCGACCAGGCATCGGCGAAGGGCGAGGGTGTCCTCCGAGACCAGAGGCCGCAAGAGCTCCACCGGGGTCTCCGAAAGGGCGGCCAGGACGAGCGCTCGATTCGTCGCGCTCTTGGAAGGCGGAGCGTGAACCTCTCCGCGGACTTCCTTCGCCGGCGGAATGGAGAGGAAATCCATCAGGATCGACTCATGGATTCATGGACTCATTGCCTCAATGACGAATTGAGCCTCAATCAGACAATGAATCCATGGATCAATGACTCAATTCCTCCAATCCCACCAGCCTCGTCTCGCCGCGCTCATCGACTTCCATCCATCGGCGCTCGTCCACGAACGCCGGCAGGATCTCCACCCGCCCGCCGTTCACCGCCTCGGTCCACGACTTGTGAAAGTGACCGAGCAGCAGTACGTCGATTCCTTCGGCGAGCCGCCGCGCGGCGAACTTGCGGATCATCTCCACTGGCAGTCGCTGCTTGTGCTTGAAGTTGGAGCGGTAGAGGCGCGCCTCGGTTTTCCAGACCAGGCGGTTTCCGGCTTCCCGGGGAACCAGGTTGAGGCAGAAGCGCGAGA
>DATFTF010000021.1:0-3768 GCA_035262245.1 Thermoanaerobaculia bacterium | reverse complement strand
ATCGTCAATCCGCAGTCCGCCTCGGTCGAGGTCACGGCCTACGTGCTCCCGGGCGGCGCCGACAACACGAGCTATCAGGCGACAGGCAAGGCCTTCACACTCGCAGCGCACACGAGCCTCTTCCTGCCCGACCTCCTCAAGGCCCAGTGGGGCAGTCAGGGCCTCGCCACTCTGGTTCTCGCGGCGACCGGCGGCGCCTCGGCCGATCGGCGCTTCATCGCCAATTCACGCACCTACAACAACGCGAATCCCGCCGGAACCTTCGGCCTGGCCGTGGCGCCAACCTTCACGGAGACCCCCACAGGAGGCCAGGCGATGCTGGCCGGTCTGGCCAACAACGCCGGTTACCGCTCCAACATCGGCGTCTTCAATGACTCCGCCTCGCCGGCCAGCGTCGGGATCGAGGTCTTCGACGCGTCGGGCGCCTCGCTCGGGACGACGGCGATCGCGCTCGCGCCGTACAGCCTGGCCCAGACGAGCGTCCAGACTTTCGCCGCTCATTTCGACTCCGGCTACGCCGTGGTCAGTCCCTCCGGCGTCGCCGGAATGTCGCTCGTGGCCTACGCCGCCGTGGCCGACAACGGCACGAGCGACGCCACGTATTTCGAGGCCGTTCCGCTGGTGGGTGAAGGCACGGCCTCGTCCGAGCCTTTGGGACGGATTCCGGGCGCGCTGGAGCGCTCGCTCGCCGCACGCGGCCTCCTCCGAACGCCCGCTCCGGAGAGAGCCCGCTAGGCCGATGTCCATGCGACGCTCCGTTCCGCTCCTCGCCGGCCTGACGCTCGCTGCGGGAGCGCTGTATCTGCTCGCGCAGACCCCCGCGGTCACCGAGGATTTCCAGGGATTCGCGGTCGGATCGACTCCGGCCGGCTGGATCGACGACCTCGTCGGATCCTTGACTGCCCGTCCGCACGGCTTCTTTCAAATCGCCGCGGACCCCGTCGATCCGGCCAACCGCGTGCTCGCCTCGGCCGGCGATTCGGGGATGGAAAGAGGGGCGGCGATCACGCGCACCGGCTTCGTGGCGCACCGGCTCGATCCGGTCTTCGATGTCTCGCGCGGCGCTCTGTCGGTCACCGGCCGAATGCTTCGGCAGTCCGCCCAGGGCGCCGCGGGCGTCGTGCTTCTCTCCGGGTATCCGCTCGACGACGCTTACTACGTGATCGGTTGCTGGCCTTCCGAGACCGGGGGCCAGGACCATTTCTGGCTCGCGGCAAACGGACCGTCGCTGGCCGGGAGCCCGATGGACCTCGGGCTCATTGCTTCAGCCGGGATCTGGTACCGGTTCCGCATCGACGTGGAAACGGGCGGGGGAGGAACGCGGCTCCGCGCCCGCGTCTGGCCCGACGGCTCGCCGGAGCCGAGTGATTACAATATAGATATTGTAGACTCGTCGGCCGGCCGGCGGACCTCGGGCCGGCTCGGATTCTGGGCCAGCCGCCGGGGATTCAAGGCCTTCGACGATCTGGCCGCCTCCGGGGCAACCGCCGGTCCGCCCCGTCCGACGCCGACGCCGACGCCGCCGGTCTCGCAAACGCCGCCTCCCACCGCGACGCCCGGCGGGCCGAGCCGCACGCCCACCGCGCCCGGTCCGACACCAACGCCTCCTCCCGGGGGCGTTCTCACCGTCCGTCTGACCGAGTCCGGCCATCCGCTTCCCGACGGCGCGCTCTTCAACCGCGATGTCCGGCCGGACTGGACGATCGAGGGCGGAGCGCCCCCGTACTCTTCGACGGCCACGCTTTCGGGCAAGCCATGGTCCGAGGGAAAGGCCGTTTCGGCCGAAGGAAGCTACCGCCTGACAGTCTCGGCCAGCGACTCCCGGGGTGCGGCGGCCCAGGCGTCGGCCTCTTTCACCATCGACAAGACGCCGCCCGTCTTTTCCAATCTCCGTCCGCTCTCGAGCACAATCCTGGGCTCCCGCGTCGTGGCCTTCTCCGGCAATGTCTCTTCCGACGCGGTCTCCGTCACCGTCGCCGGCCGAACGGCCCTCCTTTCCGGTGGTTTCTTTTCCCTTTCCGACCTCGCTCTCTCCGAGGGAGGGAACACGGTCGCTCTCTCCGCCACGGACCGGGCCGGCAACGTCGGAACGCTCGCCTATCCGCTGACGGTCGACACGACGCCGCCGGCTCTCTCCATCACGTCGCCCGCCGACCACGCCGTCACGAAGGATCCCGTCGCGACGGTTGCCGGCAGCGTCGCCGACGCTTCGGCGGTCACCGTTTCCGTCAACGGGATCGCCGCGGCGGTCTCGGGCACGACCTTCACGGCGACGGGGGTGCCGCTCACGGAAGGTCCTAACTCGATTCAGGCCTCGGCGCGCGATGCCGCCGGCAACGTCTCGCAGGCGGGGCTCACCGTCGATCGGGACACGAAGCCTCCGGCCATCTCCATCCTGGACGGCTCACACGAGCTCCATGACGGCGACCTCCTGAACCACCATCTCGCTCCGGTCATCGCGATCGCCGATGCGCATCTGGCCGGATCGACCGTGCTCTTGAACGGCGCGCCCTTCGTCTCCGGCACGCCGATTCCCGCCGACGGCGCCTTCACCTTCGACGTCGACGCGCACGACGCCGCCGGTAACAGCGCCCACCAGACGGTCCACTTCGCCGTGGACACGGTGGCGCCGCGCATCACGAACATCTCGCCGGCCGACGGCTCGCTCGTGACCGCCTCGCCGCAGCCGGTGACAGGCGACTGCGAGGACGCTGTGACCGTCACCGTCAACGGCGTAGCCGCGACCGTCTCGGGCGGACACTTCCGGGTCGACTCCTTTGCGTTACCGGATGGCTCGGTCACGCTCTCCTTCGCCGCCAAGGACCGCGCCGGGAATACCGGATCGGCCTCGGTCAACGTCACGGTCGACACGGTGCCGCCGGTGGTCTCGATCGACTCGCCCGCGAGCGGCGCGTATCTGAAAACGGCCACCGCCACGGTCACCGGCTTCGCCACGGACGCCAACCTCGTCGGCGTCTCGGTCAACGGCGTGACCGCTACCCTCGGCTCTGGAGGGACTTTCACTGCGTCGGGCGTTGCCCTGCCCGAGGGCCCGGTGACGCTGACGGCGACCGCGACGGACAAGGGCGCGCGCAAAGGAACGGCCTCGGTGTCTGTCATCGCCGATCGCACGCCTCCTCAGATCACCATCACCGAGTCCGGCGCGGCGGTCAAGCCGGGAACCGTCTTCCGCAAGCATCCCCGGATCGTCTTCACGGCGAGCGACTCGAACATCCCGACCGCGCACGCGACCCTGAACGGAAAGCCTTTCAACTCGGGGGACGAGATCGACCAGGATGGCAGCTACGACCTGGAGGTCGACGCGGCCGATGCGGCGGGCAATACCGCCGTCGCCGGCGTGGCCTTCGGCGTGGACGCCACCGCGCCGCGGATCACGAACCTACAGCCGGGCAACGGAACCTTGACGCGCCAGTCGACCATGTCGGTCTCCGGAGACTGCGACGACGCCGTTTCCGTGACGGTCGCGGGCATCGCGGCGTCGGTGTCCGGCGGGCACTTCGTGGCCGCCGGAGTCGTGCTGTCCGAGGGCGACAACACGCTGGCCATCTCCGGCCACGACGCGGCGGGCAACGAGGGGACGGCCAGCCTCCTTCTGGTTCTGGACACGAAGCCGCCGGTGGTCACGATCGGCGCTCCCGCCGACGGCTCCCTGACAAAAGCGTCCACGGTGACAGTTTCCGGAACCGCCACGGATCCGCACCTTTCCGGTGTGGACGTCAACGGCGGGGCCGCGCAACTGACCGGCTC
>DATFTF010000020.1:0-2412 GCA_035262245.1 Thermoanaerobaculia bacterium | reverse complement strand
TCCGCCGAGCGGGAACGGCTCCTGCACGCCGACCGGATTCGCCGGGCCGGGGAGACCGCGCTCTCGGCGCTTCTGGAAGCGGAGGGCTCCGCGGCAGATCGCCTGGGCGAAACCGAACGCGCCTTCGCCGAGCTGGCGTCGATCGATCCGCGCGAGCAGCCCAATCTCGATGAGGCCCGGGAAATCAAGCGTTGGATCGCCGAGCTCGCCGCCGCGGCGCGGGACGGCGCGGCTCGCGTGGAGAGCGACCCGGAGCGCCTGAACGCGATCGAGCACCGGATGGAGAAGATCGCCCGTTTGAAGCGCAAGCACGGCTTGAGCGCGGCAGACCTGCCCGGACTCCTCCGGCGTCTGAGGGCCGAGAGGGAGGAGCTTGCGAACTTCGAGGACACGTTGGAGCGCCGGCGCAGGGAGGCGGAATCCGCCCGCGGGCACTACCGCCGGGCGGCCGAGGCTCTTTCGGACAAGCGCTCCGCGGCGGCGCCCCGGTTCTCCGCTGCGATCGAGAAGGAGTTGAAGGCTCTGGCCATGGAGAAGGCTCGGTTCCAGGTGTCTCTCGCCGCCCTGGAGGAAGCGCCCCGCTCCGGGGGCCTCGAGGCGGCCACGTTCCTCTTCGCTCCCAATCCCGGGGAGCCGGAAAAACCGGTGGAGAAGATCGCCTCGGGGGGCGAGCTGTCCCGCCTCGACCTGGCTGTCCGGTCCGCCGCCGCGGGGCGGATGCGCGGCGGGCGAACGCTCATCTTCGATGAAGTGGATGCCGGAATCGGCGGGCGGACCGCGGAGGTCGTGGGGAAGAAACTGCGTCTCCTGGCGCGACACGACCAGGTTCTTTGCGTCACGCACGTGCCTCAGATCGCCGCGCTGGCCCACCGCCACTTCCGCGCAGAGAAGGCGGTGCGGGGAGGACGCACCGTGGCGGTGGTGACGGAGCTTTCAGGCAAGGAGCGCGTGAGAGAGATCGCGAGGATGCTCGCCGGCGAGAAAGTTCCCGATACGGCGCTCAAGCATGCTCAGGCGCTGTTGGACGAGGCGGGCAAGTGAGGAGGAATTGATTCATCGATCCATTGATTCATTGATTGAGGTCTCAATTGGGGCGAGGAATAGCTTTAGAGTCCCAATTTGGAGAATGGGTCAATGATCCAATGACTCAATGAATCAATCTGCCGACCTCCACTCGCGCTCCATCCTCTTTCCCGGCATCGGCGAGGAGGGGCAGCGCCGTATCCGCGACTTCTCGATCGTCTTCGTGGGCGTGGGCGCCGTGGGCGCCGCCGCGGCGGAGGCGGCGTCTCGCGCGGGAGTCGGCCGCATCACCGTTGTCGACCGGGACGTGGTCGAAACCTCCAACCTCGCGCGACAGTTTCTCTTCGACGCCGAGGACGCCGCGCAGATCGCGCCGAAAGCGGAGGCGGCGGCGCGGCGCCTGGCGGCGATCGCGCCGGCAGTGGAGGTGCGCGCCCGGGTGCTCGATCTCGACCCGACCAACGCCCGAGAGGTCCTCGCGGGGCACGCCCTGGTCTTCGACGCCTCGGACAATTTCGAAACGCGTCTGCTTGTTTCCGACGCCGCGCGATCGCTCGGTCTTCCGTCTCTCTACGCGGCCTGTGTGGGGGAGGAAGGGCGGGTTGCGTTCTCCGTGCCCGGGCAGACCCCCTGCCTGCGCTGCTACCTCGAATCGCTGCCGCCCGCCGGATCGGGCCCCACCTGCGACACCGTCGGCGTGGTGCCGACGCTTCCGCTGCTCGTCGCCTCGCTGGCCATGACCGAGGCGTTGCGCTTCGCCGTCGGGATGCGGATCTCCGAAGGCGTTCTCTGCGTCTCGGTCTGGGGCGAGGGTTTCCGCCAGGAGCGGCACTTCCGTTCGTCGCACCCGCGCGCTTCGTGCCCGGTCTGTTCCGGGCGGCGCTTCCCGGCCCTGGAGGGGGAAGGGGCGTCCGAGACCGTCAAGCTGTGCGGACGCCGCTCCGTCCAGGTGGCTCCGGCGAGTCGGGCCCGCCCCGACTTCGACGCGCTCACGCAGCGTCTCGCGCGCGTCGGCCGCGTGCACCGAACGCCGCAGCTGCTCTCCGCCGACGTCGAAGATGTCAGTCTGACCATCTTCGCCGACGGCCGCTGCGTGGTGCGGGGAACGGGCGACCCGGCCCGGGCCCGAACTCTCTTCGAGCGGTACATCGGAAGGTAAGCACGAAAAAAAGTACCGCGGGCGGGGACAAGCCCCGCCCCTATGGAACGTGGGGCCAGAGGTGTCGTAGGGGCCTGTGCGCCGCAGGCGCAGACCTTTTCCCGAAGCGAAGGCGACGGTAGACTGTCGCCCGTGCGACGCATCGCCATTGACGAGCTCATCGCCTCTCCGGAGAGCGTTTTCGAGCTGAGAGAGCTTCTGGGACGGGGAGGCCTGCTCGCGCTACCCAC
>DATFTF010000019.1:0-6336 GCA_035262245.1 Thermoanaerobaculia bacterium | reverse complement strand
CGGATGAACACGCTCTTCAAGTTCTACCATCAGGCCTGGCCACTCCTCTGCGCCCCGCTGGCGGTCTACGCGGACCAGGCTTGGGCCGCGGCGCAGGGCCTGCGAAGACGCGCGCTCGTCGCGCTGCTGGCGGTCTGCGCCGGTGCGGCGCTGCTCTACCCGGCTGCGGCAATTCTCCAACGGATGGGACAGCGGGTCGGCGGATGGACGCTCGACGCCTATCCCGCTCTGGCCGCTCGGAGTCCCGGCGACGCGGCGGTGATCGGCTGGCTCGGGCGCAACGCCTTCGGCGCCAATGTCGTCCTCGAGGCGACCGGAGACGCCTATTCCGAATACTCCCGCATCGCCACGCACACCGGCATTCCCACCGTGATGGGCTGGGCCAACCATGAGGGCCTCTGGCGGGAGAACGATCCGGAGGTCGGAGCCCGCGTCAACGCCGTCCGCGTCTTCTACATGTCCCGCGATCCCGATCGCGCCTACCAGGTCGCGAACGATTTCCACGTGACTTACGTCGTCCTGGGAGAGATGGAGCGCCGCCTCTACCCGGGCGCCGCGATCGTCGAGAACTATCCATTCCTGGAGCCCGTCCTCTCCTCCGGATCCACGGAGCTCTATCGGGTGGCGACGGCCCTTCCCGGTCCTCCCGTCACGCCGCCCATGGTCCCGACCCCCGCCACCCGGCCATGAGGGTCCTGGTGGCCCTGGACTACTACCGGCCCAACGTCTCCGGCCTTTCGATCACCGCCCAGGATTTGGCGCGCGGACTCGGTGAGCGCGGGCACAGCATCACCGTGTTGACCCATCGCCATCTTCCCGACCTTCCGACCGAAGAACAGGACGGGCCGGTCCGGATCCTGCGTGCCCCCGTGCTCGCGCGCGCGGGCAAGGCGCAGATCTCGCCGGCTCTGGTGTCGATCGCACGCCGCGAGATTCGCCGATCCGACCTGCTGCACCTCCATGCCCCGCTCACGCCGGCGGTGCCGCTGGCCTGGCTGGCTCGCCGGCACGGCGTGCCGATCTTGACCAATTACCACTGCGACCTGAGGCTGCCCCGAGGCGTCCTTCAGCGCGCCGTCGAGGGAATCGCCCGCAAGTCGCAGAACTTTGCCCTCGACTCTTCGGCGGTCATCGTCAACTCGACCGAAGACTACGCGCGCCACACTCCCGCGCTGGCCAGGCGCCTCGACCGCTTCGTGGGCATCTTCCCTCCGGTTCTCGACCCTGCCCCCTCTCCCGTCAGCGCCGACGAGCTGCGGGCCCGCTGGGGGGTGCACGGCAACCCGGTGATTCTGTTCGTCGGGCGGTTCGCGGCGGAGAAGGGGCTGCCCGAGCTCATCGAGGCCTTGCCCGCCGTCCGGCGCGCGTTTCCGCAGGCCGTGCTGCTGCTGGCCGGAGAGCGTCACGCTGTCCCCGGCGAGAGCGTCGGGCAGACGCTGGCCCGCCTTCTGGACGACCCGCATTCGGGCGTCGTGGCGACCGGGTTCGTCCCCGACGCCTGGATGCCCGCGCTCTTCGAGATCGGCAGCCTGCTAGCGCTCCCCTCGACGAACTCGACCGAGTCCTTCGGCATGATCCAGGTCGAAGCCATGCTCGCGGGTCTCCCCGTCGTGGCCTCCGATCTTCCCGGGGTGCGCCAGCCGATCCGGCTGACCGGGATGGGCGAGGTGACGCTGCCGCGGGACGCCGACGCGCTGGCCTCCGCGATCCTGAAGGTCCTGCGCGATCCCGGAGCCTATCGAAGGCCGCGCGCCTCTGTGCGCGAGATCTTCTCGCCCGAGAAAACCTTCGCCATGTACATGGATGCCTACGCGCGGGCCGCGCGGCGGGACGCATGAGCGAAGATCCCGTCTCGGAGCGGATCCTGCGCGCCCACCTGCGGGCGCTCCCCTGGCACCGCGTCATCACGCGCTCGATCGAGGCGCGGATCCTCCAAGACATCGAGTTCCCTCGACCCATGCTCGACGTGGGTTGCGGCGACGGCCACTTCGCCTCCGTCGTTTTTCCCGAGGGGGTCGACGTCGGAATCGATCCGGGAATTGCCGACGCTCGGGAGGCCGTGGGACGCGGAGTCTATCGGCTCGTGGTCACGGCCTCCTCGCTCGCCGTTCCGTTTCCCGACCGGTCCTTCGCTTCGGTCCTCTCCAACTGCGTCCTGGAGCACATCCCCGATCTCGACAAGACCCTGGCCGAGGTTGCCCGCGTCCTTCGCCCCGGCGGGCGATTCGTCGCCACCGTGATCAGCCATCGCTTCAGCGACCTCTTCATCCCGGCGCGCGCCTGGTCGCGCGTGGGTCTCTCGCGGGCGCGGACCATTTACGTGCGCTGGTTCAATCGCAAGGCTCGACATTTCCACTTCGACTCGCCGGAGACCTGGACCGCCCGTCTGGCACGGGCCGGCCTGACCGTCGAACGCTGGCGCTACTACTCCTCGCCGGCGGCGAGCGCGGCGGCGCACCGCAGCCATTACTGGAGCCTTCCGTTCCTCGTCTGGCGCCGCCTGACCGGGCGTTGGGTTCCGTGGCCCGGTTTCTGGGAGCGGCCGTTCTGGAGGCGGCGGTTCGAGCGGTACGTGGCCGAACCCGAGCCTTCCGACGGCGCCTGCATCGCTCTGGTCTGCCGAAAGGCGGAAGGCCTCCGCTAGTCCGTCGCCTTCGCTACACTTCGCGGTCTGCGCGCTTTCGCGCGCACCGCCAGGCCACTCGGCCAAAGGGCCTCGGCGGCCTGGCTGACCCCGAAGCTCCGCTCCGGCTCTCGCGGCCCAAGTCGTTTCGCGGATCCAGTCCGCGAAACTTGGTCGTGCCGCGAGGGGCATGACGAGGGCCGTAAGCCTGTGCCTAGCCCCGGTCCGCGGCGCGCGAAACTCCCGCAGTAACCAAGGGAGGACGTCGCGCGCCGCGGCGAGCCGGAGCGGAGGCAAAGGGTCAGGCCTGCGGTCGAGGCCTTTCGCCGAGCCGCAGGCCGGTGCGCCACAGGCGCAGACCCTTTCCCGCAGCGGAGGCGACGTGTTCTCCCGCGACCCGAGTCGTTTCGCGGATCCAGTCCGCGAAACTTGGTCGTGCCGCGGACGAGGGCAGGGCCGGAACGGAGCGGCGGCCGGAGTCGTTCAATTAATGATGCGGGCTAAAATAAGCTCCTTGTTCCGCTCCGAGCCAAAAAGATTGTCCGGCGAGCTCAGGGACCGCTGAGCCTTGTCTTCGCCCCGCGCGACGCCTGCGCGCGTCTCCCCCCGCCTGGCCCGCGTCCTGTTCGCGGTGATCGTCGCCGCGTCGGCGATGCTCCGGCTCACGCACATCCGCTGGGACGAGGGGACGCACCTTCACCCCGACGAGCGGTTCATCTCCATGGTCGACGAGAAGCTGGCCGCCCCCCGGTCGATCGCCCAGTACTTTGACTCGAAGTCGTCGCCCCTGAACCCCTACAACAGAGGTTTCGGCTCCTTCGTCTATGGAACCCTGCCGATTTTCCTGACCCACGCGATCGCCGGGGCGATTCACAAGCCCGGCTACGACGGCGCCTATGCCGTGGGCCGTGTCCTGTCGGGCGCGTTCGATCTCCTGACCATCTGGATCGTCTATCTGCTGGCCCGACGCTTCGGCGGCCGCGGCGCGGCGCTGGTGGCGGCCGGGATCTTCGCCTTTACTCCCCTGGGGATCCAGCTCTCCCACTACTGGGCGGTGGACACCTTCCTGGCCACCTTCACCGCGCTGGCGCTTCTGGGGTGCGTGCGCCACGCGCAGGGACGATCGCGCCTCGGAGCGGACATAGCCACCGGCGTGGCCATTGGAATCGCCGTGGCCTGCAAGATCACCGCGCTCGCGCTGATCGGTCCGGCGGGTCTCGCCGTGCTCGTGCGCCTCTTCTCTTCCGGCCTCCCCCGCGGCGCCGCGGCCTGGCGCGGCGCGGCGATGCGAAGCGCCGGCCGCCTCGCGGCATTTCTCGTTCCCGCGGTTCTGACCGCGCGGGTGGCGCTGCCCTACGCCTTCCTCGGGCCGAACCCGCTCTCGTTCCGCCTGGATCCCCGCTGGATCAACGATCTGAAGAGCCTCTCGGCCAACTCGAAGAGCTTCGCCAGCTTTCCGCCCGCCTTTCAGTGGGCCGACCGCGGCCTGCTCTTCCCCTTTCGCAATTTCGTCCTCTTCGGCGCGGGGCCGTTCTTCGGAATCACGGCGCTCGCCGCGCTCGTCTGGTGCGTCCCCCACATCCTTCGCCGCCGACGCTGGGCGCTCCTGCCGCTCTGGGCTCACACGGTCTTCATCCTGGCTTACCACGCCCTCGATCTGGTCAAGGCGATGCGCTACTGGTACCCGGCCTACCCGGGGCTGGCGGTGCTCGCCGCTCTGGCGCTGGCCGCGCTTTACCGCGGTTTCCGGACCTCCCCGCAAGCGCTGCCGCGATTCACCGCGCGCCTGGGTCCAGCCGTCGTTCTGGGCGGAACCGTGGCCATGGGTTTCGCCTTCGCGCGAATCTACACGCGCCCGGTCACGCGCGTGGCGGCTTCGGATTGGATCTTCCGTCACGTCACGCCCGCCCGGTTCGCCGGCGAGTCGTGGGATGACGGCCTGCCGGTGCCACGGGCGGGAGGCGACTCCGGCGCCTACCACGGTCCGGCGCTGCCCCTCTTCGATCCGGATGGGCGCGACAAGCTCGAGACGCTTCTCAAGGCGCTCAAAGACTCGGACTGGATCGCCATCACCAGCAACCGCGTCTACGGCAACGTGACCCGCCTGCCCGACGTCTTCCCCATGACCATCGCCTACTACCGCGCTCTCTTCGAGGGGCGGCTTGGGTTCGAGCGCATCGCGGATTTCACCTCCTATCCAAGTCTGGGACCGATCGCGTTTCGCGACGACACGGCCGAGGAGCAATTCACCGTCTACGATCACCCGCGGGTCCTTCTGTTTCGCAAGACCAAAGCGTTCACACTCGACCGCGCGCGCCAGATCCTGCTCGCTCCGCTGCAAACGACTCCGCCTTCGATCGCCGACTGGGAGAGATGGCCCCGCTCTCGGCGGCGCGTCACCGCGCCCGTGCTCCCGGATGTCGAGGCCGCCGCGGTCCGGCCGCTGACGGGAGAAGCCTCCGAGGAGACGGTCAGCTCCTGGTGGGCGCTGCTGCTCTTCTACGCGGCCTCGTCGGCCGCGGGCCTCTTGGCATGGCCCATCGTCTGGAGGCTCTTTCCCCGGCTCCATGACCGCGGCGCGGGCGTCGCGCGGACGATCGGCGTCGTTCTTCCGACGTACGCCCTCGCCCTCCTCGTCAATCTGCGCCTCCTGCACCAGGGACGCGCCGCGGCGATCTCCTGCCTGGGCCTGCTGGCTCTCGCGGGAGCTCTCGCCTTCCTTCGGTGGCAGCGCGGCTTGCTCGCCTGGCTGCGCGAGCGAAGGCGCTCGATCCTGCTCAGCGAAGCCGTCTTCGCCGCCGGATTTCTCTTCTTCGTCGGCATGCGGTCCTTGAATCCCGAGATCGCCTGGGGCGAGAAGCCGATGGACTTCTCGATTCTGAACATCCTGGCGCGGACCTCGACGCTCCCCCCCTCCGATCCCTGGCTCGCCGGGGCGCCGCTGGGCTACTACTACTTCGGCCAGGAGATGGTGGCCTGGCTGACTCTAGTGACCGGACTTTCCACCCGATACACCTTCAACCTCGCATTCGGGTTGATCGGGGGCCTGACGCTCCAGGGCGCCTTCAGCCTCCTTCGCAACTGGAGCGGGAGCGTTCGGGCGGCGGTGGCTGGAGCATCGCTCGCCGGGATTCTCGGCAACCTGGCCGGCCTGCGCGAATTTCTGATCAATCAGCCACTGGCGCATCAGCCGCGCCGCCTCGACTGGAACTACTTTTGGGCCACGTCCCGCGTCGTCAAGGACACCATCAACGAGTATCCGTTCTGGAGCCTGATGTTTGCCGACCTGCACGCGCACGTCCTGGCATATCCCCTCTTCCTGCTGTTCGCCACCGCGGCCCTCCACTTCGTCCGCACCCATGCCGACGCCGGAGCGGCGACGCGGGCGCGCATCGTCTCGGCGGCGCTTCTCGGTTTCTGCGGCGCGATCCAGGCCCTGACCAACGCCTGGGACGTGCCCATGCTGACCGGCCTGCTCGTGTTGATTTTCCTGGTCGCGGCCCTCCCGCGCCGCCGGCTGGAACTCCCGGCTCTCGGCCACGCTCTCCTGTCTTTTGCCGTCGTCGCCGGCGTGGCGCTGGCGACGCTGCTGCCGCTCTGGGTGCGCGGAGGAGGCGCTCCCGGGTGGGGACGCAACACGCCTCAGGAATCGGCCCGGGGCGTCGACGTCCTGACCGTTTTCGGCCTCTTCTTCTTTCTGGCCCTCGCCTGGT
>DATFTF010000018.1:0-11707 GCA_035262245.1 Thermoanaerobaculia bacterium | reverse complement strand
ACTGCGTTGCCTGCCATCACAAATCCCACGACGATTGCCGGTTATAGCCAGCCGGGATCTTCCATGAGCGGCGGGGTTCCAGGCTTTGGGCGTACTAATGCGGTGATTCTCATCGAGCTGAATGGTTCGATTGAGAACGGGAGCACGACGGGCGTTGGTTTGACCATCACCGGTGGAAGCACGCAGGTCTTCGGTCTCGCAATCGGTGGCTGGGCGACCGCCGGAATTCTCCTTCAAGGTGGAGGGGGCGATTGGGTCTGGGGCAATTTCATCGGCACGAACGCCGCCGGCACGAGCGCGCACGCCAATGCGACTGGTGTTCGCGCAAGTAGCGGTGCTGCGCATTTAATCGGGGGGCCGGGACAGCTCCACAGCCTGGGAGCGCAGTTCATGAACCTCATCTCGGGCAATGGGACCGGCATTGACGCTCAGGCCTCGGGCACGGTCATGGAACAGAACATCGTTGGCCTCAACGCAGCCGGAGATCAAGCGCTCCCCAACAATCTCGGAATCTCGATCGGCGCCTCTGACGTCACGGTGGGAGACGTCAACAACGGCTCGCTGTCGCAAAGTTTCATCTCCGGCAACCTCATGGACGGGATTCTCGTTCAGGGCGTTGGCGCGACAAATTGCTTGATCTTTGTCAATAACCTAGGGGGCACAACAAGTGTTAAGAATCCCCTCATCGGGAACGGCGGCGCGGGGATTCTCGTCTCGGGCGCACCCGGCGTGAGCATTAATGGCAACCACATCGTTGGCAATGGTGCAGCGGGGATCGATCTCAGCAATTCGTCGGGGGCGTCGGTCGGTGTTCATGGAACAGCGGGAACAGGACTGTTCCCAAACGTGATTGTCAGCAACTTGGGCGCCGGCGTCGTTGTCGAAGGGACAGGCACTGGCAACAAGATTTCTCAAAACTCGATCACTGGAAATGCGGGCCTGGGCATCGATCTCAACGGCGACGGCGTGACGGCCAACGACGACTGCGACGCGGACAGCGGGCCTAACAACCTTCAGAACTTTCCCGTTCTGACCTCCGCCACGTCGGTCGGAGGCTCCACGACGATTCGGGGCACGTTGAACTCGGCGGCTTCGACCACTTATACGATCGAGTTCTTCACCAACGACGTCTGCGACCCGAGCGGCTACGGTCAGGGCAAGACATTTTTCAACTCGACCATGGTGACGACCGACGCATCCTGCAACGCCACGATCGACGTGACGTACCCGGTCGTCACGCGAGGCATCATCACGGCGACGGCAACAGATCCCAGCGGCAACACCTCCGAGTTTTCGGCCTGCCGCCCGATCTCGGCGCAATTCCACACCACGACGCCCTGCCGCCTGATCGACACACGCGGGCCGGCCGGGGCGTGGGGAGCGCCGTCGCTCGCCGCCGGCGCCGATCGGACGTTCCAGGTTGGCGGCAAATGCGGCGTCCCGGCGACGGCGGAGGCGATTGTCTTCAACTTCACGGTCACCAACCCTACGGCCGCCGGCGACATGCGCGCCTTTGCCGCGGGCTCGACGCTGCCGCTCGTCTCGACGATGAACTGGAGCCCGGGCCAGACGCGCGCCAACAATGCGGTCGTCACTCTGGGGCCCGGCGGCGACATGACGATCCACGTCGATCAGGGCAGCGGCACCGTCGACTTCATCGCCGACATCGCCGGCTATTTCGAGTAGCCTCCCCCGGCGTCTTGGTCTCCGGAAGGCGACGCATAATGCGTTCTGTGCGCTATGTCCTCGGAATCGACGCCGGCGGGACGAAGACGCGGGCGCTTTTGACCGACGAGTCCGAGCGCGTTCTGGGATCGGCCGAAGGGGGCGGCGCGAACCTCAAGATCCACGGCGAGCTGGAGGTCGAGAAGGTCTTGCACAAGGTCGTGGAGGAAGCGGAAGCGCAGGCCGGCGTTCACCCGGACGCCGTCGCGCTCGGCATTGCGGGGGCGGAGCGGCCGAAGGATCAGGCAGTCCTGCGCGGGGTGCTGCGCCGGATCGGCTTCCGGGAGCGCGTCGTCGTCACCAACGACGCGCGGATCGCGTTCGTGGCGGGCTCGAAGCTCCGCATCGGCCTGGCCCTGGTGTGCGGGACCGGATCGATCGCCTGGGGCCGTAACGCGGGCGAGGTCGCCCGCGCCGGCGGCCGCGGCTGGCACGTGGGGGACGAAGGCTCGGGTTTCTGGATCGGCGAACGGGCGATCCGCGCCGTCCTGCGCGCCGAGGACGGCCGCGGCCCGGCGACCGCGCTGCGGCCCACTCTGCTCGCTCACTTCGGCGCCGCCGACATCGATGGCCTGATCGCAGCGGTCTACGACAACGACTACCCCCGGCACCGCGTTGCCGTGTTCGCCGGACAGGTCGAGGCCGCGGCCGCGGCCGGAGACGCCGTGGCCGCCGAGATCCTGGAGTCAGCGGCCGCCGAGCTCGTGCTCGCTGCCCGCACGGTCGTTGCCCGGCTGGATCTCGAGCGCGCGCCCTACGACGTCATCCTCTCCGGGGGCACCTTCGCCGCCCTGCCGCGGCTGCTGGAGGCGGTCTCGGAGCGGCTCGCCGCGCCCAACGCCCGCGTGGCACGCCTGGAGGTTGAGCCGGCCCTGGGCGCGGTCCGGCTCGCTCTGGAAGAGCTCGGAGGCGGGCGCGAAACCGGAGTTGGTTAGACTGTCGCCCGGATGAAGCGCCTCATCGTCAATGCCGACGACTTCGGCCGTACGCCCGGAGTGGTCGAAGGCACGCTGGAGGCGCACCTGAAGGGGATCGTCAGCTCCGCCACCGTCATGATCCTCGAGCGCGCCGCGGCCGAGGGCATCCGCCAGGCGATCGAACGCGCGCCGCGTCTCGCGCTCGGGCTGCACGTGGTCCTGACCGGCGGGGGGTCTCCCGCGTCCGCCCCGTCCTCGGTTCCCAACCTCGCTCCGGGCGGAAAGTTCCTGGCCGACGCTAAGGCGCTTCCGGAGACGCTGCCAGCCGACGAAGTCCGCCGGGAAATCTCGGCCCAGATCGCGATCTTCGAAGTGATCGCCGGGCGCCCTCCCTCGCACCTCGATTCTCATCACCACTGCGCTCTGCATCCCTCGGTGCAGCCGGTGTTCATCGAGATCGCCCGCCAGCGCGAGCTGCCGGTGCGCGCGGCCAACTCCCGCGCCCGGGAGCAGCTGCGCAAGGAGGGACTCAAGGTCCCCGACTGGTTCCTGGAATCGTTTTACGGCGAAGGCGCCACACGCGAGAACCTGCAGATGCTGATCGAGGCTCTCCCGGACGGCACGAGCGAGCTGATGTGCCATCCCGGCCATCCCGACGAAGAGCTGGTGCGCACGAGCTCCTACGTGAAGGAGCGCGCCAAGGAAATCGAGCTGCTCTGCGATCCGGAGATCCCGCAGCTCCTGGACCGGCGGGGGATCGAGCTGGTGGGGTTCGATAGGCTCTAACCCTCGTCTACGCTCCGCGCGGGATCTGCGCGCGTTGCGCGCACCGGCGTCCGGCTCGCCCGGATGAGGGCTCGACCGGACGCCTGATCGCGTGCTCGCTTCGGCTCGCGCGGCGTGCGCCTCCTCCCTCGGTTACTTCGGGAGACTGCGCACGCCGCGGACGGGGGCTGGGCCCCGGTGGTGCTCGCGGACGGCACTTCTTTTGCTCCCTCAGTTCTCAGCGGACGTCCACGGAGGCCGTCCCGGACCAAAGGAGTTCCAATGCCGGATAAAGAGACGCTGGAGCGGGCGGAGAAGGACAAGGAAGAGGGCAAGTCGCCGAGTACTCAGGCCGGAGAGTTCGTCCGCGAGGAGATGGACCATATCCGCGAGGGCAAGCACGGCGCGCAGTCGACCAAGCAGGCGATCGCCATCGGTCTGTCCAAGGCCCGCCGCGCCGGTGTGAAGCTTCCACCTCCCAAGAAAGGAACAACCTCGTCGCGAACGCGGCGCCAGGCGGCCCGCGACGTGAGCAAGGCAGAGTCCTCTTCGCGCCGGGAGACATCCCGCACCCGCTCGCGAGCGACCCGCGGAGCCTTGAAACGCGAAGGTCATGGAGCCGCTTCGCGAAGCGCCCTTTCGCGGCAGGCTCGAGGAGCCGCGGCCAAACGGTCGAGATCCGCGCGGTCGCAATCGGCGCGCAAGGCGGCAGCGACTCGCAAACGTCGCAAGTAGCGCAGGCGCGGCCGCCTGCCCGAAGCCCGGGCGACGCCGAGAGCCGCCAGGCCGTAAGATCTTACGGTCGCCGGAGGCTGCCATGCTCGACCGTCGCCCCATCGAAAGTGTCGTCGATCTGATCGATCCGGAGGTTCAGCGCCTCTGCCGGATGACCGTGGAAGAGGCGCGCCGGCGCGTTGGGGACGGTTCTCCCGGCCGAGTGGCGGAGATCGACGGATCGTTCGCGCTCGTCGCGGTGGCCAAGGACGGGACGACCGTCCGGATGGCCCGCTCGCTCGACCGTCCGATGCGGTATTTCCTGGCCAAGAGGGCGGAAGGCCCGGCCCTGGTGGTCTCCGACCGCATCGACGCGATCCGGGACTTCCTGGCGGCCCGCGGCCTTGCCTCGCAATTCCACCCGAGCTACACCCGGATGGTTCCGGCGCATCACGTCGTCGAGATCCGGCTCGTCGGCTGCCCGGACCCCGACGCCAGCCACACCCGTTTCTTCGCGCCCGAGCGGGGCGTTTTCGAGCGGGACGTCGATGCGCTCGGCCGGCGGTATGTCGGCGCTCTGGCGGCGGAGATCGAGAAGTGGCTCTCCCGCCTTCCGGACGGCGCGCCGATCGGGGTGTGCTTCTCCGGCGGCGTGGACAGCGGCGCGGTTTTCCTAACAATATATAAATTGTTATCCGGCCCCGGCGCGAACCTCGGACGCTTGAAGGCCTTCACCCTGTCGCTCGACGGCGGCGAGGATGTGACCCAGGCTCGGGCCTTCCTGAAATCGCTCGACCTCGACCTCTTCCTGGAGCCGGTGGAGATGCCGGCGGAGGCGGCGGACCCGCTCGCGGCGGTGGCGGTCATCGAAGATTACAAGCCGCTCGACGTCGAGTGCGCGGCCATGGCCCTGGCGCTCTGCCGCGGCATCCGGGAGCGCTATCCGGACTGGACCTATCTTGCCGACGGGGACGGCGGAGACGAGAATCTCAAGGACTATCCAATCGAAGAGAACCCGGAGCTGACCCTCAAGAGCGTCCTCAACAACGCGATGCTCTACCAGGAAGGTTGGGGCGTCGGCACGTTCAAGCACTCCCGGATCTATTCGGGAGGTCAGAGCCGCGCCTGCACGCGCACTTACGCGCCGTTGCGGCGGTACGGATTCGAGGGCTTCAGCCCGTTCACCCGCCCGGCGGTGATCGCCGCCGCCGAGGGGATCCCGTTCGCCGAGCTGACCGGTTGGGACCCCGAGCGCCTCTACGCTCTGAAAGGGGAGATCGTCGCGCGCGGCGTGCGGCAGGTCATCGGCTTCGACATGCCGGTCTTCCCCAAGCGGCGCTTCCAGCACGGGGCCCTGCCCGCGCGCGAACGCGGCCGGCTGGCGGGCACGGAAGCCGACTACCGGAGCCATTTTGCTTCCCTCTATTCCTGACTCCGGCTATCCACCGGAACGTGCCGCGCGGGATCGGTGGATTCTGGCCCGACGGGGCCCGCGAGCGGCGGGAGATCCGCGCCGGCCGGCGAAGATCTCCGTGGAAGACGAACGGACCGAGCGCGGCGACGTCGTCGCCACGGCCACTCTCTTTCTGACCAACAGGGAATGCCCGTGGCGCTGCCTGATGTGCGATCTCTGGAAGGACACCACCGAGAAGCCCGTGGGCGCCGGGGTCCTGCCCGAGCAAATCCGCGGCGCGCTCGCTTCGCTCGAACCCGTCCGGCCGGCCCGGATCAAGCTCTACAACTCCGGTAGCTTCTTCGATCCGGGAGCCGTCGCGCCGGAAGACCTTCCTGCGATCGCCCGGATGCTCGCCGGATTCGAACGGGTGATCGTGGAGTCGCATCCCGATCTGGTGGGGCAGCGCTGCTTCGCGTGGCGCCGCATGCTCGAAGCGGAGCTGGAAGTGGCTATGGGGCTGGAGACGGTTCATCCTGAGGTTCTGCCCAAACTCAACAAGCGTATGACGCTCGACGGCTTCCGGCGAGCGGCCGACTCCCTTCGCGCCAACGGAGTCGCCCTGCGCGTGTTCGTGCTGCTCGGCCTTCCCTTCGTCTCCCGCGAGGAGTCCGAGTTCTGGACGCGCCGGTCGATCGAAGCCGCCTTCGACTTCGGCGCCACGGCCGTCTCGGTCATCCCGACCCGAACGGGCAACGGCGCCATGGACGAGCTCGAATCCATCGGCGCGTTCGCGCCGCCCACGCTCGAAATGCTCGAAGAGGCCGCCGCCTTCGGCCTCGCCCTCGGCCGCGGACGCGTTTTCGCCGACCTCTGGGACGTGGAGCGTCTGCGTCGCTGCCCGGCGTGCTTTCCGGGTCGGGTCGAGCGGCTGCGACGCATGAATCTGTCGCAGGTCCTGCCTGCGCCGGTGCGCTGTGAAGTCTGCGGAGCAGCCGCGTGAGCGACTCTCAGGGATCGCAGCGGGATCGCAACGGGATCGCAGCGGGATCGCAACGCGATCTGGAATGCGACGTGGCCATCGTCGGATCTGGATTCGCCGGCTCGCTCTTCGCCGTGATCGCCCGGCGGCTGGGCCGGTCCGTGGTGCTGCTGGAGAAGGAGACGCACCCCCGCTTCGCGATCGGCGAGTCGAGCTCGCCCCTTGCCAACCTCGTTCTGGAGGAGCTGTGCAATCGATACGGCCTCGACCGGATCCGGCCGCTCGCGGCCTGGGGAACGTGGCAGCGCACCTATCCGCGCATCGGCTGCGGCCTGAAGCGGGGATTCACGTTTTACGGCCACAAGGCGGGCGAGCCGTTCCGCGGCGACCCCTGGAGGCGCGACCAGCTTCTGGTCGCCGCCAGCCCCCGCGATGAGGTGGCCGACACCCACTGGTACCGGCCCGACTTCGACCATTTCCTCGTGCGCGAGGCGCAGGCGGCCGGCGCGGAATACCTCGACCGCGTGAAACTGGATGGCTGCGTGGAGGAAGGCGACGGCCCCGTCGTTCTGCGCGGCGCGCGAGGGCAGGAGCCGCTGGCGGTGCGGGCGCGGCTGGTCGTCGACGCCTCGGGTCCGCGGGGGTTTCTTTTCCGCGCTCTGGGTCTTCCGGAGGCCGGATTTCCAGGCTTCCCTTCGACCGAAGGGCTGTACACCCACTTCACCGGCGTGCCGCGTCTGGAGGATCTCGAGCCTTTCTCGGAGAGTTTTGGAGGACGGCCTCCATATCCGATCGACGATGCCGCCGTGCACCACGTTTTCGAAGAGGGCTGGGTCTGGGTTCTGAGGTTCAACAACGGAATCGTCAGCGCCGGGGTGGCCGCCCTCCCGGGCCTCGCCGGAGAGCTGCGTCTGTCGGAAGGCGAGGCGGCCTGGCGACGACTTCTGGGCCGATTTCCCACCCTCCACGCGCAATTCGCCAGGGCGCGAACGGTCCGGCCCTTCGTCCACGCAGCGCCTTTGCCTTTCCGGGTCTCCAAGGCGGCCGGAGCGCGCTGGGCCCTGCTGCCGTCGGCGGCGGCCTTCGTCGATCCGCTCCTCTCCACGGGATTCCCGCTGGCCCTTCTGGGCATCCAGCGGCTCGCGCTGGCGCTCGAAGAGGGATGGGGGACGGCGGCGCTGCCCCACGCGCTCGCGGCCTACGAGAGAACGATCCTGGAGGAAGCGGGGACGGCGGCGCTGCTGGTGTCGGCGCTCTTCGCCGCCTTTGCGGACTTCGAGCTCTTTGGCGCGGTGACGCTCCTCTACTTCGCTGCGGCGAGCTTCTCAGAAACCGCGCGGCGGCTTTCCCGTCCGGAGCTCGCGGATCGATTCCTGTGCGCGAACCATCCGACCTTCGGCCGGGCCTTTTCTCGCTGCTGCGCCGATGTGATCGAGGCCGCGAAGCGCCGGACGCTCGCCCGCGAACGCGGCCGCCTGATCGACCAGATCTTCGAAGCGATCGAGCCGCTCGACGTGGCCGGTCTCTCCGATCGCAGCCGCCGCAACTGGCATCCGATGGAGGCACGGACTCTGCTTCAGTCAGCTCACAAGCTGGGCGTCACGCGGGAGGCCATGGAAGGTTTGCTCTCAGCGTCCGGCTTCGAGCCGCGCGAAGCGGCCCGATCGGGCGCCGGGGTCTCCCCGGCCGCGAGCAGCAGTCCTGCCGCGGCCGGGATCGGCTCCCGCTAACGCCGCCTTGAGATCCAGAGTCCCGCGCCGGCCAGGAGGAGCGCGAGGACCGCCGCGCCGCGGTAGTCCAGAACCGGAATCGCCGCGCCCCCCGTGATGACGGGATTGACGATCTGGGTCAGGCCTCCGCTGCTCGGTGCGTAGGTTGCGCTGCCGGCGTAGGACGCGGTGATCGGATGGCTTCCCAGCGCCAGGGCCGATGTCGAGAAAACCGCCTGGGCCGCGCCGTTCAGAGCGACCGTTCCGAGCATCGTCGCTCCGTCGAGGAAGGTGACGTTGCCGGTCGGCGTCGCGCCGCCTCCCGTGACCGTCGCGGTGAACGTCACGGACTGCCCGACGGTCGACGGGTTGAGGCTGGAGATGACCGTGGTCACGCTCGGCAGGCCGCCGGCGGGGTTGACGACCTGGTTGACCACCGGCGAAGTGCTCGCAGCGTAGGTCGCATCGCCGGCATAGGCGGCGGTGATCGGGTGGCTGCCCACCGCGAGCGTGGACGTCGTGAGAGTCGCGACGGCCGAGGGATTCAAGGGAACGGTTCCTAGAGGCGTTGCCCCGTCGAAGAACGTGACCGAGCCGGTGGGCGTCGCGCCCGATCCCGTCACGGTGGCCGTGAAGGTGACCGCCTGCCCGAAGAGCGACGGGTTGAGGCTGGAGACCAGGGCCGTCGCGCTCGGCGTGCCGCCGGTGGCATTGACGACCTGGCTCAAGACCGAGGAGCTGCTGCCGTTGAAGTCCGGATCGCCGGCATACGTCGCGGTGATCGGATGGGTGCCCTGCGTGAGCGCCGCGGTCGAGAAGGCCGCCTGAGCGCTCGGATTGAGCGCGACGGTGCCGAGCATCGTGGCGCCGTCGAAGAAGGTGACGTTGCCGGTGGGCGTCCCGGAGCCCGGGGCGACGGCGGCGACGGTCGCGGTGAAGGTCACCGACTGGCCGACCATCGACGGGTTCACGCTGGAGACGACCGTCGTGGTCGTATCGGCCTTGTTGACGACCTGACTCAAGGGCGAAGACGAGCTGGGCGCATAGGTCGAGTCGCCGGCATAGCTCGCCGTCATCGGATGAGTCCCGACGGCGAGGGCCGAAGTGGTGAACGTGGCCATTCCGGAGGGGTTCAGGCCCACCGTTGCCAGGGTGGTGGCTCCGTCGAGGAAGGTGACCGTGCCGGTGGGCGTGGCGCCCGAGCCGGTGACGGTCGCGGTAAACGTCACGGCCTGTCCGAAGACCGACGGATTCTGGCTCGAGGTCAGAGTGGTCGTGCTGGGCGTGCCGCCGGACGGATTGACGACCTGGCTCAAGATCGAGGAGCTGCTGCCGTTGAAGTCGGGATCGCCGGCGTATACCGCGGTGATCGGGTGCGTGCCTTGCGTCAGAGTGGTCGTCGTGAACGTCGCTTGAGCGCTTGGGTTCAACGCGCCGGTTCCCAGCATCGTTGCGCCGTCGAAGAAGGTGACGTTGCCCGTGGGCGTTCCCGAGCCAGGCGCAACGGCGGTGACTGTTGCCGTGAAAGTCACCGACTGGCCGACGATCGACGGATTGACGCTGGAGATGACCGTGGTGGTGGTGTCCGCCTTGTTGACCACCTGGCTGACGATCGACGACGTGCTCGGCGCGTAGGTCGCGTCGCCGGCGTATTGCGCGGTGATCGGGTGGGTCCCGACGAGGAGAGAGGACGTGGTGAGGGTCCCGATCCCCGATGGATTGAGAGACACCGTGGCGATGGGGGTCGCCCCATCGAAGAACGTGGCCATGCCCGTGGGCGTCGGGCCGGAGCCGGTGACCGTCGCGGTGAACGTCACGGCCTGGCCGAACACCGACGGATTGATATTGGAGACCAGCGCGGTCGCGCTCGGCGTGCCGCCGGTGGGGTTGACGACCTGAGTCAGGATCGAGGAAGTGCTGGTGTTGAAATCGGGGTCGCCGTTGTAGACCGCAGTGATCGAGTGGCTGCCCTGCGTGAGCGCGGACGTCGAGAAAGTTGCCTGTGCGCTGGGGTTGAGCGGCCCGGAGCCCAGAGGCGTCGCGCCGTCGAAAAAGTCGACCGTGCCGGTGGGCGTTCCCGCTCCCGGAGCGACCGCGGTCACCGTGGCGGTGAACGTCACCGACTGGCCCACGAGCGACGGGTTTACGCTGGAGAGCAGCGTCGTCGTGGTGTCGGCCTTGTTGACGACCTGGCTGACGGCCGGCGACGTGCTGCCGTTGAAGCCCGGGTCCCCGCCGTAGGTCGCGGTGATCGTGTGGGTGCCGACGGCGAGGGCCGAGGTAGAGAACGTAGCCTGGCCGCTCGGATTCAACAAGATCGGTGCGGTCGGCGTGCCGTCAAGGAAGAAGGTGACGCTGCCGGTGGGGACTCCGGAGCCAGGAGCCACGGCGGTGACGGTCGCTGTGAAGGTCACCGTCTGCCCGAACACGGAAGGATTGATGTTGGAGACGACAGCGGTGGCCGAATTGTCCTTGTTGACCACCTGGCTGACGAGGTTCGACGTGCTGCCGTTGAAGTTCGGGTCCCCGCCGTACACCGCGGTGATCGGATGCGTGCCTACGGCCAGCGTGGACGTCGTCAGCGTCGCCTGCGCGCTCGGATTGAGCGACCCGGTCCCGATGTTCGTGGCTCCGTCGAAGAACGTCACCGTGCCGGTCGGGGTTGGCCCCGTGCCCGACACCGTCGCGGTGAAGGTCACCGACTGTCCGAAGACCGAGGGATTCACGCTCGAGACGAGCGTGGTCGTGCTCGAAGAGGTGACGGTAATCGTCACCGAGGCCGGGTTGATCGAGGAGTCCAGACCGTCGCTGACGACGAGCGAGAAGACATAGGAGCCGGGAGACGCGGCCACGAACGACGGATTGACGTTGGTGGGATTGGTCAGCACGACGGCCGGCCCGCCGGTCTGTATCCATGTGAAGTTGCCGTTGGCGATGGTGGGCCCGTTGGGAAGGGAATCCGGGTCCATCGACGCCGAACCATCCAGGACCACGGTCGATCCGGTCGGGAGGCTCTGGTTGGGCCCGGCGTTGGCAACGGGCAGGGCATTCACTACGAACGGGATGTTCAGAGAGAACTCCGACGTGCCGTCGGCCGTCGTCGCCGTCCCGGTCAGAAGGTCGCCGCCGGCGACGGCCGAGGACGGAGTGCTCGGACCGAAGGAGAAGGCGCCGTTGACCACGCCGGACTGGTCGAGGATGAGCGTCTTGCCTTCGCCGTGGCCGGAGGGATCCGCCGCCGCCAGGAACATCTGAATCTGGTTCGACGCCTGCTGCGAGTCCTGCGTGCCGCGGATCAGGACCTTGCCGGTCGAGGGAGAGAGCAGCGCGAGAGTGAAGACCGGGAAGTTCTGAAACTCGTTCGGCCCGATGTCGGTATCCCCCGAGTCGTTGTTGGTCACGCCGTCGTTGCCGAGGTCGATGCCGAGCGCAACGTTGTCGTGGATGGAGTTGGACAGGATGGGGACCGGGCTCACGAAATCGCCGGCGGTGGAGCCGATCC
>DATFTF010000017.1:0-4318 GCA_035262245.1 Thermoanaerobaculia bacterium | reverse complement strand
GGAGGCGGAGTGGGAGTACGCAGCGCGCGGCGGCCTCGAGGGCAAGCGGTTTGTCTGGGGAGACGAGTTCCGGCCCGCCGGCAAATACTTGGCCAATACCTTTCAGGGTCACTTCCCCGACCAGCCGGAGCCGGAGGACGGCTACCCGGGCCGGTCTCCGGTCAAGGCCTTTCCGCCCAATGGCTACGGCCTCTACGACATGGCCGGCAATGTCTGGCAGTGGACCGCCGACTGGTACCGCGCGGACTACTTCGCGGACCTGGCGCGAGGCGGCACGGCGCAATCTCCCGCCGGGCCCGGCAGCAGCTTCGACCCGGTCGACCCCTATGCGGGGAAGCGCGTGGTCAAGGGCGGCTCCTTTCTCTGCAACGTCTCCTATTGCGAGAGCTACCGTCCGAGCGCCCGCCGGGGCACACCCCCGGACACGGGCTCGGAGCACGTGGGGTTTCGGTGCGTCCGGGATGGGGCTCCGGCCCGAAATCCGGCGAAAATGTAGGCGGATGGAGTCGTGAACGAAGCCTCGAGCTCGAAGCTGGCAAATGCGGGCGCCGTCGGCTCGGCGCTTGCCGCTTCGATCTGTTGCTTCGGGCCCCTGCTTCTCGCGCTGCTGGGCCTGGGCGGCGGCGCCTTACTCCTGAAATTCGAGCCCTACAGGCCGATCTTTCTCTCCGCTGCCGTGGCGTTCCTGGGCATCGGTTTCTATCTGGCGTACCGCAGACGGGACCCTGACGTCTGCGAGCCCGGCTCCTCATGCCCCGCTCCCGCCACCCGCAGGAAGCAAAGGATCACTCTCTGGATCATCGCGGTCATCGTTGCAATCGCTGCGGCCTTCCCGCGACTCTCGAGTGCACTTTTCTAACGGGTGGAGGTCTTTATGAAGACGCTCTTTCTCTTGCTTCTCTCGTTCGCCGCGGCCCTTCCTCTCCAAGCCGACACAAAGACGGTCACCTTCGCGGTCCAGGGCTGGACGTGCGGTTCCTGCGCTGCTGCGACCCGGATTGCCCTGAAGAAGCTCGAGGGCGTCGAGGATGTCCGGACCGACATCCAGAAGATGGAAGCCACGGTCACCTATGACGATTCGAAGGTCAGCCCGGAAAAGATGCTCCCGGCGATAGCGAGACTCGGCTACAAGGCGACGGTGAGGACGGGCGGCTCGTCCGCAAGCCTAAACGGCTCAGAAAAGAACGCAGCCCTCAAGGCTCAGGCCAGCGCCGAACGCGTCAGCTTCTTCGAAGTCCCGCTGGAGTGCGGCGCGGCGGACGGCCTGGGCTGCGGGTCGGCTTCCAAACCGGTCTTGAAGGCGCTCGAGCGGGACTCCAGGGTGAAGGAAGCGAAGATCAACCATGCGGGAACGACGCTCGCCGTCGTGTGGAGCGATCCGGAGCAGGCCGTCGCAGGAGCCGCAACGGTGGAATCGGCTTTCAAACGGAGAGATCTCGATGTAACTCTCCTCCGAGGAGAGGCGCGGGACAGGGCTCTCAAGGACTACGGCTCCGGCAGATGGTACGGCGCGTCAGAGGTTGATCGCTTGAGCGAAAGAGAGGCTCACGTGATCGCGACTCGAGTGATTAACCGGGCGCACCTCGATCTGGATCCGGGTAAACTGGCTGCTCTCAATCAGGATCTTTCTGCCGGAATCGCCGCGGTCCTGACCCGGGACAAGGGCGAGGAGTGCGCCCGAGATCCGCTCGAAGAGCTGACGAAGGTTGCGAGCAAGCATCTGACCGGTCAACAGATGGCCCAACTCCGGAAGGCGGCGGAACGGGGTGCCGGCGCGTTGCCTGGTGAGACGAGATGAACCGATCTCGCTGACGGCGCTCGACCGACAGAAGCTTCGTCCAGCGCCGGCCGGCGCGCTATCTCAATCCCTCGACCAGGTAGAGGTCGGAGAGCGTGCGGATGTAGGCGTAGGCGTAGGACTTGCCGTCCGGAGTCACCAGGGGCGGGGAAATATTGAGAATGCCCGCAGTGTCTGCGGGCATGAGCTCCTTCCACGGCTCTTTCTTGCCCGTCGCAACCTCCAGCCGGTACACCTTTGCCGGCAGCTCGCGGCGCCTATAGACGTAGAGAAAGCGCCCGTCGGCGCTCCACGCCGTCGGTGTGTCCTCCGCGGTCAGCCCTGAAATCGCGGTCGGCTCGCCGCCGGCGATCGGATAGAGGTAGAGCCGCTGGTCCGGCCCGCGCACGGCGACGAACTTGCCGTCGGGCGAGACCGTTCTGTTAAAGCTTCGGTAACCCTCGGGGGAGATGGCGCGCGGCTTTCCGCCGGAGAGGTCCCGTAGGAAGAGCCGTGATCCGTGGCCCGGCTCGCTGGCGGTCATGAGAATCTGCTTTCCATCCGGAAGCCAGTGCGCGGTCTGGGCCACCAGGCCCTCGCGCGGAAGGGCCTTCGTCTCTCCGGCGCCCGTCGGATAGAGGACGACCTGCGGCTCCGAGGCAATGTGGGTGATCGCGAGCGCCCACTTGCCGTCGGGGGATAGGGCCTGCGAGCTTCCCTCTCCCAACCGCACGGCCGGCGACCCGTCCGTCCCGCGGATGTAGACGGAGTAGCCGGCTCCTCCTCCTTCGCCGGCCTCGGCGAAGAGAATCGTCTTCCCATCTGCCGAAATGTCGCTGGCGTTGGACCAGTCGAGCCAGGAGAGGTCGCGCTCCTTCTGTTCGCCGGCTGTATGAGCCAGCAGCTCCTGCCGATTGATGTCGCGCGTCATCACAACATGACCTTCGCTCGAGACGTCGTGAAGGGTGAGAGTCCCGGGCACGCGAGCGAGAAGCCGCTGCCTTCCGGCAAGGTTCACTCCGTAGACGGCGCGGTTGCTCCCGCTCTTTGCCGCCGTGAACCAGATTTCGCCTCCTCCGGGCGCCCAGGCCAGCCCCTGGGCCGTTTCGAAGGACTCGGATAGATTCCTGGGTTTTCCGGTGCGGCCGACGATGGCAACGGACCCGCCGTCGTCCCCCCGCGCCGGGTGGTCGATGTACGCGACCTCGTCTCCCTGGGGAGAGACGCGGAGGTGGCTGATCCATCCGGCCGTCTCGACGAGGGCCGTTCCGATCGGGTACTCCAGGCGGTTGCGGCCGGCCGCTTCGCGCACGATGGCGAGAGAGGATCCGTCGGGCGCCCAGTCGGCCCAGAGGACGTCTTCGAGGATCTCGCGCGGCGCGGCGCCTCCGGCGACGCTCATGCGGGCGAGCGTGCCGCTGGCCATGAAAGGTCCGACGATGTGCTGACCGAGGGAAAGGGCCATCTCCCCGGACTTCGAGACGGCGAGGACGGAGGCCCCAGGCATGCCGAAGGGACGGGACTCCGGGCTCTCCGGGCGGCTGACAAAGACCTCCGTGGGCTTGCCCTCGAGCGACGTCCCGTACAGGACCGTCTGGCCGTCGGGGGAGAACCGTGCCGACGAGATCGATCCGCGCCGGAACGTGAGCTGCCGGAAAGAGGGAGGCTGCGTCTTCTCCGCCTTCTTTCCCAGCGAAAAGGAGAGCAGGGCCGTCGCGACGAGGGCTGCCGCCGCCCCGAGAAGGAACGGCCAGAGGCGCGTTGCGCGACCGGCCCGCGGGGCCACGCGCGCTTCCCCGGAGACCACGACGGCGTCGGAGAGATGGTCGCGGATGCTCGCGAGGTCGCGGGCGAGATCGCGGGTGGTCTCGAAACGCTCCTCCGGTTCCTTGGCCAGGCAGCGTTCGACGATCCAGCGCAGCGGCGCCGGCGCTCTGGGATTGACCGCGCCGACGGGCTCCGGCTCTTCGCGGATGATCGCGGTGAGCGTCTCGGCCGTGGTGTTGCGCTGAAAGGCGCGCTTGCCGGTCGCGAGCTCGTAGAGGATCGACCCGAAGGAAAACTGGTCGGATCGGAAGTCGAGCGTCTTTCCGCTCGCCTGCTCCGGCGACATGTAGCCGACCGTCCCCATGACCAGTCCCGGACGCGTCCCGGCCAGCGTCGTGGGGATCTCCGAGAGCTGTCCCTCGCTCTGCGGCGCGGTCAGCTTGGCCAGCCCGAAGTCGAGGATCTTGACGAAGCCGTCTTTGGAGATCATCACGTTCTCGGGCTTCAGGTCCCGATGGATGATCCCCGCGGCGTGCGCCTTGGCCAGGCCATCGGCGATCTGCACGGAGATGTCCAGGACCTTCTTGGTCGGCAGGGGGCCGGAGGAAACAAGGTCCCGAACGGTCTTCCCCTCGACGTACTGCATGGCGATGTAGAGCGTCGAGTCGGCGGACCCGATGTCGTAGATCGTGATGATGTTGGGGTGGTCGAGGCCGGAGGCCGACCGCGCTTCCTGCTCAAACCGCCGGATGCGATCCTTGTCGGCCGAGAGAT
>DATFTF010000016.1:0-4390 GCA_035262245.1 Thermoanaerobaculia bacterium | reverse complement strand
TACTCGGTCATGTTCGCCACCGAGGGAGTCCTCTTCCATCTCCCCCGACAAACGCTCGTGTGCGGCGCGATCCTGCTCGTCTCCGGCGCCCTGCTGGTGACGCTGCTTGTGAGGGAGCGGGCATGATCGGGGTGATCCTTCTCGCGGCCGCCGCGGCGGCGCCGGCTTCCGACAGCCTGGCGGCTCTGGACAGGGTTGTCAACGATGCGATCGCCCGTAAGGAGCTTCCGGGCGCCGTGGTCCTGGTGGGACACAATAAGGATATTGTATTCCGAAAGGCCTTCGGGAACCGTGCCCTCCAGCCGCAGCCGGAGCTCATGACCGTGGACACCGTCTTCGACCTGGCCTCGCTGACCAAGGTCGTGGCCACCGCCCCGTCGGTTCTGCTCCTCGCCGAGGAGGGGAGGCTGCGGCTGGCTGATCCGGTCGTCCGGTACCTTCCCGACTTCGCCGCGGGAGGGCCCGAGCGCGCGAAGGTCACGATCGAACAGCTCCTGACCCACCGCGCCGGCCTGCCGCCGGACGATCCGCTGAGTCTCTATGTGGGGACTCCCGCCGAGATCTTCGCCCGGATGTTCCGGGAGCCGCTCGACTCTCCGCCGGGAAGCCGCTTCGTCTACTCGGACGTGGGCTACGAGGTTCTGGGCGAGATCGTCCACCGCGTCTGCGGCGAGACGCTCGACCGTTTCGCCGCGCGCCGGATTTTTCAGCCCCTCGAGATGGAGGACACCGGCTTTCGCCCGATCCAGCCGGGAGGGGAGCCGGCTGCGCCTCCCGACGTAGCGCGGATCGCTCCCACCGAAATGCGCAACGGCCACTGGATGCGCGGCGAGGTGCACGACCCGCGTGCCTATGCCCTGGGGGGCGTGGCCGGACACGCCGGCTTGTTTTCCACCGCCGACGACCTGGCCCGGTACTGCCAGATGATCCTCGGCCAGGGCGAGCTGGGGACGGTTCGGGTCCTCTCTCCCTTGTCCGTCGACGCGATGACGCGCCCGCGCGATTACGGCGACGCCGACCTGCGCAGCCTGGGCTTCGACGTGGAGACCGCGTACTCCGGCCCGCGCGGCGACCTCTTCCCGCCGGGATCGTTCGGCCACACCGGTTTCACCGGCACGTCTCTCTGGATCGATCCGGCTTCGCAGAGTTACGTGATCCTCCTCTCCAACCGTGTGCATCCCGACGGCAAGGGAGACGTGCTGCGTCTGCGGGCGCTCGTTTCCAACGTCGTGGCCGCGGCGATGCGCGGGGACCTGAGAACGCGAGCCCGGGAGGTCGAGGCACGGCTGCCTCGCCGGATGGCGGACGTCTCCGCGGGAATCGACGTCCTGGCCGGCGACGGGTTCCGGGAGATCGCCGGGCGCCGCGTGGGTCTGGTGACCAACGCCGCGGGCCGCGCGCGCGATGGCCGCACAACGGTCGAAGTGCTGCGGTCGGAGGCGGCGCGCAAGGCGGGAGTCGCGCTCGTGCGGCTCTTCTCGCCCGAGCACGGTCTCGGCGCGGTTGCCGACGCACGCGTCGCCGACGGGATCGATCCATCGAGCGGCCTCCCGGTGCGCTCTCTCTACGGCGAGGGCGAGCGTCCCCGGCCGGAGGACTTCGCCGCACTCGACGCGGTGGTGTTCGACCTGCAGGACGTGGGCACGCGCTTCTACACCTACCTGGCGACCCTGGGATACGTGCTCGAAGGCGCGGCGAAGGCGAAGGTGCCGGTGATCGTCCTCGACCGCCCCGACCCGATCGGCGGAGAGCTGGTCGAGGGCCCGCTGGCGGACCCGGACCAGCTCTCAACCACGGCCTACCACTCCCTTCCCATCCGCACCGGAATGACGATGGGCGAGCTTGCCCGGCTCTTCAACGGCGAGCGCTCTCTCAGAGCGGACGTGCGCGTAGTCCGGATGCGGGGCTGGTCCCGCCGGCTCTGGTACGACGAGACGAATCTCGAGTGGGTGAATCCGTCGCCCAACATGCGGTCCCTCGCCGCCGCGGCGCTCTATCCCGGCATGGGCCTTCTGGAGACGACCAATGTCTCGGTGGGCCGCGGGACCGATGCGCCCTTCGAGCTTCTGGGCGCTCCGTGGATCGACGGGACGAGGCTCGCACGCGTGCTGGCGGCTCGGAGCCTCTCCGGCACGCGGTTCTCGCCGGTGCGCTTCACGCCGTCTTCGAGCGTGTACGCCGGTCAGAGCTGCGGCGGCATCCGCGTCGACCTGGTCGATCGCGAGGCGCTGCGCTCCGTCGCCCTCGGCATCGAGATCGCCGCCACGCTGCGCGATCTCTATCCCGCTGACTGGCAGCGGGATGGATTCGCGAAGCTCCTGGCCAATCGGGAGACTTTCGAGCGGCTCGATCGCGGCGACCCGCCGGAGCGGATCATCGTTTCCTGGACGAAACAGCTCGAGGAGTTCGAGAAGGTCCGGCGGAAGTATCTTCTTTACTGAATGGGAAATGGGAAACGGGAAACGGGAAACGGGAAACGGGAAACGGGAAACGGAAAGCGGAAGACCGGTCAGTTCCCGCCGCGGGGATCCACGATGCGCTCGACGGCCCTCCGGAAAGCCTTCGGATCGACCGCCGGGAACCGGTAGAGCTTCGGCTCTATCTCTTCGAAGTGCCTCAGGAGCTGGAAGGGACCGATCCGCCGACGGTCGAGCATCTCCCGCACGTCGACCAGATCCTGCTGGTGCCCGCGTTCGATCTTGGCCAGCGCCTGGGCGTAGAAGTCGTAGTGGTAGAAGGAGACTAGGCCGATCCGCTCGAGGAAGGCGCTGCGGTCGGCCCATCCCGGAAGTTCGGGCAGGAACTGATCCGGCGCCGCCAGCTCGACGTGGATCTCCAGGTTCCATCGCAGACTGGAGACTGCCAGCAGGAGAGCGTCGCTTTCCGGAACGATCTTGAGATCGACGTCGATCGCCTCGGCGCGCCACCCCTCCAGAATCGCGGTGGCCCCCCCGGTCAGGTACACGCGGGTCTCCTCGCGGGCGTGAGCCGCAAGAGCGGCGAGAAAGCCTCGCAGTCGCGAGGACCGCACCGGAGGAAACTGAGACGACCGCTCGCAGCGGACGAACCGACGCAGAAGACCGCCGTAGCGGGCGTGCGCCGAATCGGGATCGGAGTCGGCCAGCAGATCGTAGAGCCTCCGTTCGGGAGAGTGGATTGTCGCCGGCACGCGAAGGCCGATCCCACGCAACCGCGGCGCCCCGATGGACACGAGCAAAGCCTCGATCGAGACGATCCCGGCGTCGAGATCGGCGACGCCTCTTTCGATCAGATCTTCTCCGGGAAGTCGGGATTGCGACACGGCCGCCGAAAGCTGACAGCTGAAGGCTGAGAGCCTCTCACCTCTCCAGATACGTATACCGCGGAAACACCGCCTCGAACTCCCGGTAGATGGCCTGGAGCTCGTCCTTCTTGATCGGGCGGTTGGCGACGCGGCGCAGCTGCCGCCCGATCGCGTCGAGGATCTCCGTCTTGTCGTAGTTCATGTACTCGAGCACCCGCTCGCACGACTCGCCGGGAAGCACGTCGTCGATGTGGGGGCGCCCCTCGTCGTCGACGGTGACCAGGACCTCGTGCGCCTCGCCGAAGAGATTGTGCAGGTCTCCCAGGACGTCCTGATAGGCGCCGGTCAGGCAGACCGCCAGGTAGTACGCCTCGTCGCGCCGGAACATGTGGAGCGGCACGGTCTCCTTGATGTCGCGCAGATCGATGAACTTGTCGATCTTCCCGTCCGAGTCGCAAGTGATGTCGGCCAGCGTGGCTGTTTCGGTCGGCCGCTCGTTCAAGCGGTGGATCGGCAGAATGGGAAAGAGCTGGTCGATGGCCCAGGAATCCGGAACCGACTGAAAGACGGAGAAGTTGCAGACATAGGTGTCCGCCAGCATCTTCTCCATGTCCTCGAACTCCTCGGGGATCTCCTTCAACGTCCTCAGATCTTTGTGGATCCGCTCGCAAATCTGCCAGAAGAGGATTTCGCCTTTGGACCGGTCCTCGAGGGAGAGGTGTCCCAGGTTGAAGAGGGTGAACAGCTCCTCCTTGTACTGGAGCGCGTCGTGATAGCTCTCCTGCAGGTTCTTGGTGTTGGCGGTGGAGAGAATGCCGGCCAGCTCCTGGATCACCGGCGCATCGTTCGCCGTCACCCGCACCTTGCGTCCCTGCTCGATCCGGTCGGCGACGTCGAGGACGTTGGTGATGAGGACGGAGTGGAACGCGGTGACCGCGCGGCCGGACTCGGTGACCAGCGTCGGATGGGGGACGTTCTCCTCGTCGCAGATCTGCTTGATGGTGTAGACGACGTCGTTGGCGTACTCGGAGACCGAATAGTTCATGGAGGAATCGAAGGCGGTCTTGCTGCCGTCGTAGTCGACGCCCAGGCCGCCGCCGAGGTTCA
>DATFTF010000015.1:0-5202 GCA_035262245.1 Thermoanaerobaculia bacterium | reverse complement strand
CCAACGTGGTCTATCTCTCCGCCCTCTCCCGCTCCGGCCTGGCCGCCACCGCCACTCCCGCCGCCGATGCCATCCGCAGGATCTTCGGCCCGCAGGCGGACCGCCTGATCTCGGCGACCATCTTGGTCTCTGCCTTCGGATTCCTCGATCTGACGCTCCTCGCTCAGACCCGGATTTACTACGCCATGGGAGCGGACGGCCTGTTTTTGCCCGGTCTGGCGCGCCTCCACCCGCGCTTCCAGACGCCGGCGCTCGCCATCGTGCTCCAGGCCGCCTGGGGCATCGTCCTCGTTCTGACCGGCACCTTCGGGGAGCTGGTCGACTCGGTCGTGTTCGGCGACTGGATCTTCTTCACCCTGACCGTCGGGGCCATCTTTCTGTTCCGGCGGCGCTATCCGGTCGCTCGCCGCGAGCCGGGAGCCTTCCGAACGCCGGGCTATCCGGTCGTTCCCGCGCTCTTCGTCCTGTCAGGGATTCTCGTCGTCGGCAGCGCCGTGCGCTCCAACCCGCGTAGAACGGCGATCGGGGCGGGACTCCTGGCAACCGGCGTTCCGGTCTACCTCTTCTTCGCGCGCCGCCGCGGGGAGCCCTCGGCGTGAGGCCGTCGCTCGCTCCCTACATGGAATGGGCCAAGACGCGCCCCCGAGCGCGCATCGATCTGGCGTCGTCGAACCTCCTCGCCTGCACCCTCGAGGACCTGCCCGGAGCCCGGGAGGCCACGGAGATCGCGGGCGAGAGTCCCGACGGCTATCGCCCGTTGGTCGAGGCCATTGCGGCGCGCTACGGTGTGGCCCCCGAGCGCGTGGCGACCGCCGGCGGATGCTCGGGCGCGAATTTTCTGACGCTGGCGGCTCTCGTGGAAGCCGGCGACGAGGTCCTCCTGGAACGGCCCAACTACGATCCGCTGGCCGGAGCGGTGCGCCTCCTGGGAGCGGGTGTGGCAACCTTCGAGCGGCGCTTCGACCAAGGCTACCGCATCGATCCGGATCGCGTGGCGGGGGCCGTCACGCCGCGCACGCGCTTGATCGTGGTGTCCACCCCCCACAACCCCTCCGGAGTCGCAGCCGGCGCGGAAGAGCTCGCGGGTTTGGCGCGCGTCGCCGAGCGCACGGGCGTGCCGGTCCTCTTCGATGAGGTGTATCTCGACGCGATCCCCGAAGATCGCCTGCCCCCGGCGGCCACGCGCTCGCCTCTCTTCCTCTCGACCAACAGCTTGACCAAATCGTACGGCCTGGCGTCTCTGCGGTGCGGATGGACGATCGGTTCCCCGGAGATCGTCCGCAGGATCCGCCGGGTCCGGGACGTCGTGGACGTCTGGGCTCCGATCCCCTCGGACCGGCTGTCCGTCGTGGCCTTCCAGAACCTCGACCGGCTCGCCGCCCGCGCGCGACGGATCGTCGCGGACAACCGGGTGCGCTTCCACCGATTCCTGGACCTGTCGCCGGACATCGCCTGCGTTGCGCCGCAAGGGCCGCTCGCATTCCCGCGATTGCGCAACGGAAAGGACGCCGGGCCGCTCGTGCGGCGCCTCTTCGAGGAGCACGGCGTGGCGGTAGCCCCGGGGACTTTCTTCGACTCTCCTTCCCATTTTCGGGTGGCGCTGGGAGGCGATCCTGCCCGCGTCGAGGAGGGACTCGGCGCGATTGCGCGTTGCCTCGCACCGGGAGGACCCTGAGCGATCGGCGCTAGTCCCCGGAGCCTCGGAAGAGGAGCCGAGGAGAGGAAGAAAGGCGATAGACTCCCGGGAAGGTGGTGGAGAGCGCCGATGCTCTCCGTTTTGCTGGGTCGCCTCAAGGCACGTCCGGGGGAAGGATGCCACGGCGAATGTGTTCTTCTCTTGCGCGGTTCCGGAGTACGGTGGGGATCCTCGTCTTCGCCTCCGGCAGCGCCGCGCTCTGCGGACAGTCCGCGCAGCTCGACCCGGGGGTTCCGGCGCAACGACGCATCGCATCGGGCGAAGTGCAGACCTACGACGTCGCGCTCTCGTCCGGTCAGTTCTTTCACGCCGAGGTCGCGCAAAGCCATCTCGATCTGATCGTCCGGATCGGGCTGGAAGGCGCGCCGGTCGCCGAGGTGGACAACGTCGCTGACCGGGAGGAGCCGCTGGCGCTCTCCGTGGTAACGACGCGCGGCGGCACGTACCTTCTCGAGATCCAAATGCGGGGCGCCAGGCGGTCCGACGGAACCTATCGCCTTCTCGTCTGGACTCCTCGTCCGGCGACGGCCGGCGACGCACAACGCGTGCGGGCGGAGAGGACTCTGGCCGACGCGGATCGCACTCTGGCGCGCGGGACGGCGGAGGCGACCGGCGACGCGCTGACCCGTTACGAAGAGCTCCTCCCCGTGTGGCGGGATCTCGGCGACCGGGCTGCGGAGGCCGCGACCCTCGGACGGATCACCGACGCTCTGGGCGAGGCCGGAGAGGTCCAGAAGGCCCGCACGCGGGCGGAGGAGACGCTTGCGCTGTGGCGGGAGATCGGCGATCGCCGCGGGGAGGCCGCGGCGCTCGCCCGGCTCGGCCTCGCCTGTTCGGAGGTCGGCGACCAGATCCACGCCCTCGAGATCCTCAATGAGGCTCTGGCCCTGCGGCGCGATCAGGAAGATGCGGGCGGACAGGCCCGGGCGTTGAACGACATCGCCGTGGCCCAGGGAGCGATGGGCCGGAAGCCCGAGGCCATCGCCAGCTACACCCAGGGGCTGGAGCTGGCGCGCGCGGCCGGCGACCGATCCGAGGAGGCGATGATTCTGAAGAACCGCGCCGTCGATTACGCGGGGCTCGGGCAAAGCGACCGCGCGCTGGCCGATCTCACCGACGCCCTGGAGAGCTACCGGAACTTCGGAGACCGTCACCTGGAAGGGATCACGCAGTACAGCATGGGCTATCTGTACAAGGGGCGAGGCGAGCTTCCGTCCGCCCTCCAGCACTACGAGCTGGCCCTGGGTCTTCTGCGCGAAACCGGGGACAAGCGCTTCGAAGGCTTCACCCGTAACCACATGGGGCTCGTGCATCTGGCGGCGGGCGAGCCCGAGCTCGCCCTGCCCGATCTCTCGGCCGCTCGGGAGATCCTCCATGACTGCGGAGACCGGCGCGCCGAGGCCATGATCGCGGCCAACATCGGACGCGCCGAGCTCGAGCGGGGCCATCCGGGGGAGGCCCGGGACCGTCTCACCGAGGCGCTTCCCCTGGTTCGGGCGACGTCGGATCGGATGCACGAAGCGATCGTGCTGCTCCATCTGGGACGGGCGGAGCGCGCCCTCGGAAACCTCGAGGCGGCGCGCGACCGCCTGGAAGAGTCTCTGAGCCTGACGGAGTCCGTGCGCAGCGAGATCGCCGCCGCCGGAGAGCGCGCCTCCTACATGGCGCTGATCCGCGACCGCTACGATCTTCTGATCGACGTCCTCATGGATCTGCACGCGCGCCAGCCCGACGGCGACTGGGCCGGACGGGCGCTGCACGTCAGCGAGCGGGCCAAGGCGCGGAGTCTCGTCGATCTGCTGGTCGAGGCCCGGATCGATCTGGCCCAAAGCGCCGATGCCGCTCTGCTCGCTCGCGAGCAGGCGCTCGAGGAACAGATTGATGCGCGCCGCCGCGACGACGCCAGCCGCCTCGCCCGCGGGGCGGCGGCCCGCGGCGCGGCGGATAGCCCGGAAGGACGCAGCCTCGATGCGTTGATGTCGGACTACCAGACGGTCGAAGGGCAGCTGCGCGCGGCCAGCCCCCGCTACGCCGCCCTGGCCCGGCCGCAGCCTCTGGACTGGGCGGGCATCCGTCAGGTCCTCGATGGCGAGACGCTTCTGCTCGAGTACTCGCTGGGAGAGCACAGAAGCTTCGTGTGGGCGGCGTCGCGCGCGGCGTTGGTCTGCGTCGAGCTGCCGGGGCGGGAGGTCATCGAAACCGCGGCGCGCCGGCTCTATGAGGCCTGGCGCGCACCGGACGCCGTCGAACCGGCGGAGACGGCGCGGCGGGCGCAGAGACTCTCCCGGATGCTGCTCTCCCCCCTGAGCGATCGCCTGTCCGTCGGAGCCCGCATCCGCCGGCTGGCCGTCGTCTCGGAGGGAATGCTTCAGTACATTCCCTTTGCCGCTCTCCCGATGCCCGGCGCGGCTTCCCGGCCTCTTCTCTCGCGCTTCGAGGTGGTCCACCTCCCGTCGGCGACCACCCTTTCCGTCCTGCGGCAGCAGTCCGTTCACCGGCGGCCGGCTGGCGCCCGCGTCGCGGTGATCGCCGATCCGGTTTTCGAGCCGGGCGATCCGCGGGTGCGCGGCGCGCACGGGATTTCGAGGGCTTCCCGTCCGCGGGCGCCGGAGAACGATGCGCTCGAACGTTCGCTGCAGGAATCGGGTCTGCGGCGGCTGGAGCGCCTGGCCGCGAGCCGGCGCGAGGCCGAGACGATCGCGGCGCTGGCCGGGCCGCGGCAGACCTTCACCGCCCTGGACTTCCGCGCCAGCCGCGCGGTCGCTCTGGGTCCCGACGTAGCGGACGCGCAGATCATCCATCTGGCGAGCCACGGTCTCTTGAACTCCCGCCATCCCGAGCTCTCCGGAGTCGTTCTGTCGCTGGTCGACCGGGACGGGCGCCCCGTCGACGGCTTCTTGCAGACGCGTGACATCTACAGGCTGAAGATCTCGGCGAACCTCGTCGTTCTCTCGGCCTGCCAGACTGCGCTCGGCAAGGACGTTCGTGGAGAAGGGCTCCTCGGCCTCTCCCGCGGCTTCATGTACGCGGGAGCGCTGCGCGTGGTCGCCAGTCTCTGGAGGGTTCCCGACACGGCGACGGCCGAGCTCATGCGCCGGTTCTATCGGGCGATACTGATCGAGGGCCTTCGCCCGGCCGAGGCCTTGCGGCAGGCCCAGTCGGCCGTCCGCGCCGAGAAGCTTTGGTCCTCGCCGTACTACTGGGCCGCCTTCGTGCTGCAGGGAGACTGGAACTGAAGGGTTCATGCGCGCAAGCGACGTGACGCGGCCCCTGGAGACGGATCTCGCTAGCCGCATCCGCATCGGCGATCGCCAGGCGGAGGCGGAGCTGGTCGCCCGCTACCAGCGCGGCGTAACCCTTCTGCTCCGACGATCGGCGGGAGACCCGAGCCTCGCCGAGGATCTGGCTCAGGAGACCTTCCGCATCGCGCTGGAAAAGATCCGGCGGGGAGACTTGCGAGAGCCGGAGAAGCTCGCCGGGTTTCTCTGTTCGCTGGCCAGGAATCT
>DATFTF010000014.1:0-5432 GCA_035262245.1 Thermoanaerobaculia bacterium | reverse complement strand
TGCCGGCTCGCCTCGGGCGCCCCCCTGGTGCTGATCGCGCCGGCGCTGGGATTCGGCTCCCGTTGGCTGGAGCGGCTCTCGCCGGCAGACTCGATCCGGGTGTTCCATCACGGCGAGGGACGCGAGCTGCCCATCCATCGCCGATTCTTCGAGGAGATGGCCGCTGCTGCCGTCGATGACGAGCCCCCCGACCGCGCGGTGACGGTGGTGATGGGCGGGAGCGACGAAAGTGTTCCGTCGGAAGGTGTGCGCGCCGTTTGGAGCCGGTGGGAAAGAAGCGGCCGGCTTCCGGCGGGATCGCGGTACGTGGAGATCCCGAAGGGAGACCACGGATTGGTGGATCACGTCGAGCGGATTGCCGAAGAGATCCGGCGCGCCGCAGGGCGCCTCGGCTGGGTAGCGGGAGAGCCTTGAACTAAGATGCGGCGCTCATGGCGCTGCACGGTCTCGGCCTTTTTCTCCTGGAGGCGGGAGCCGGCACGGCCGTGCTTCTTCTCTTCTTTCCGCCGCAGACGCTGGGCGGGGGATTCTTCACCCTGCACGGCGCCCTGGCCTGCCTCTTCGTCCTGCTCGCCGCTCTGACCCGGCTGGAGGGCGCGTCTTCCGCCCTCGCCTGGGCCGGCGCGGGATGTCTCGGGCTTTACGCCCTGGCGGCGAATGCGGATCGAGCGCGTCGGGCCCGACCGCTTCTCGCCGCTGGAGCAGCCGCGTCGGTCTGGACTCTGGCGCGGTCCGCCGCGAGCCTTCCGCGGGGAGGAGGGGATGCCTGGACAGCCGCCGGCGCCGTTTTGGGCGGGCTTTTCTTCGGCGCCGTGCTCCTGACCATGAACCTGGGACACTGGTATCTGATCTCCCGCTCGCTGCCATTCAAACTGCTTGCCCGAGGGGCCCGGCTTTTTGCCGCGCTGGCCGCCGCCCGAACCCTGCTGCTGGCGGCGGCCATGGGATTGTCCGGCCGGCAGGGACTCGCGGACCTTCTGTCCCTTGAGCGCGACGCGCTCTTCTTTCTGTTCCGGGTCCTGTGGGGGATCCTCGGGCCGCTGCTCCTGTCCTACTTCATCTGGAAGACGGCGGACATGAAGTCGAACCAGGCGGCGACGGGACTCCTGTACGTGGCGCTCGTCTTCGTTCTGATCGGAGAGCTCCTCTCTTCGTATCTCACGGTCGCGACCGGATTTCCCGCCTAGGAGATCGGCGACTTGTGATGGTTGATCAGGCCCGCGGCGGCATTTTCGCCCCAATCACAAATCACAAATCGCAAATCACAAATTCTTCCCGATGCGAGCCCGTTACTACTGCCCTGACTGTCTGACCTCCCGCGACTTTCGCGGCGAAGAAACCGGTCTGTTTGCCTGCAGCCGGTGCGGCCGGGAGGCGGCCGCGGACTTTACTGGAGTCCTCGCCGCGGAAGGCGTCGAGCGGTGCGCCTTCTGCGGCGGACGGGCGTTCTTTCTTCAGAAGGATTTCGATCAGCGGCTGGGCTGTCTTCTCATGGCCGCGGCCCTCGGCCTGGCTCTCTTCGTCGGCTGGAGGTTCGGCTGGATCTGGTTTACTCCGGCCCTGCTCGCCTCCGTTGTCCTCGATTGGATCGTCGCGGCGCGCGTGCGTGCGGTTACCATCTGTTATCCATGCGACGCCGAGTATCGAGACGTGCCCGTCCATCCGCGCCACCGGGGGCACGACCCCCACATCGCCGAGCGGTACGGGAAGGCCAGGACCGTGCGCAGAATGCGCTGAGAGTCATCGACATCTCGCGCCCCATCGGCGAAGAGACGGAGCCCTGGGAAGGCGACGTCCCGTTCAGCTGGCGCGCCACAGCCCGTCTGGTCGAAGGGTCTCTCTTCGAGTCCACGTGCTTCACCATGAGCTCCCACCTGGGCACGCACGTCGACGCGCCTTCGCACGTGCTCCCCGCTGGACGGGCGATCGGCGACGTCTCGCTCAACGCCTTCCTGGGACCGGCCCGGGTTGTGGATCTTGCCGGTCGGGGAGAAATCGGCCCCGACGCCCTGCCGTCCAGGAGCGTCGGAGTCCGGCGGGTTCTCTTTCGCACACGCGGACGCGCCTTCCTCGCGCCGCTCGCGGCCGTGAGGCTCGCGGAGCGCGGCACGATCCTGGTGGGCACCGACGCGCAATCCATCGATCCCGAGGACGCCGAGGACCTCCCCGTTCATCGCACGCTTCTTTCACGCGGCGTCATGGTTCTCGAGAATCTGAATCTCGAGGGGGTGGAGCCGGGGGACTACGGGCTCGTCGCCCTGCCGCTCGCCTTTCGCGAGCTGGACGCCTCGCCCGTGCGTGCCATATTAATTAAGACAGAATAGCAATTTATCCTAATAAAATTAGGAATCTATCCCTTCTCTCCACTTGTGGGTGTGGCATCCGCGCTGCATCGGACCTCTCCGGGAGGCTCCGCCCATGCCACTGGGAACAGCCACCGACCTGCTGCGCAAGGACCACCGGATCCTGCGCCGTCTGTTGGCCGAATACGGGGGGGAAGGCCCGCGTCCCGGTCGTGAGAAGCGCGAGATCTATGGACAGCTCTTCCACGAGCTCGCCCTGCACGGCCGGCTCGAACGGGAGGTGCTCTACGGCGCGCTCGCCCAGCGGCGTCCTGCCGACGTCCGCAATGCCTGCCGGCGCCACGCCCGCATCGACCGCATTCTGAAGGATCTCGGCGACCTGGAGCCCGATCAGCGGAGCTTCGAAACCGGCATGCGCGCGCTCGCGCGGGAGGTCGAGGCGCACATCCGGGAGGAAGAAGCCGAGACCTTTCCCGCCGCGGAGTCTGTGCTCACCGCCCGACAACTGGAAGACATGGCGGTGATGGTCGCCGCGCGCCGCGCGCGGTGGAACGAGGGAGAGAAAGAGTAATTGCGAATTGTGAATTAAGAATTGTGAATTAGGCGGGTCTCCTTCCTTCCTCCCTCCGTGGGACGTGCGGCTTCATTCGCCCAATTCACAATTCACAACTCACAATTCCTCTCGTGTTCAGGGAAAAATTCCCCTGATCCGCGTGGCCTCCTCCACCCGTCCGACCGCCAGGATGAGCGCGCCCGTGCGCAGGTCCGTCTCGTGACGCCGGGCCATCTCCTCGACGTCGGCGTAGGCCCGCCGGATGGTCCGCTGGAGCTGCGTGCGAACCATGTCGGGGTCCCAGAAGAACGAGTACAGATCCTGTACCCACTCGAAGTAGGAGACGGTCACGCCGCCGGCGTTGGCCAGAATGTCCGGGATCACCACGGTTCCCTTCTTGCGCAGAATGTCGTCGGCGTCCGGAGTGGTCGGGCCGTTGGCCGCCTCGGCCACGATCCTGGCCTTGATCCTCGAAGCGTTGCGGCGAGTGATGACGCCTTCGAGAGCGGCGGGCACGAGGATGTCGACGGGAAGCTCGAGCAGCTCTTCGTTGCTCACCTTCTCTCCGCGAACCGCCGTCACGCTGCCTTTCTTCTCCTTGGCCGCCGTGATCGCGGCGACGTTCAAGCCCTTCTTGTCGTAGATCCCGCCTCGGGAGTCGGACACGGCCACCACACGGGCGCCGGCCTCGTCGAGGAAGCGAGCCACGTGCATACCGGCATTGCCGAATCCCTGCACGGCAGCGGTCGCTCCCTTCAGGTTCAGGCCCTGCCGCCGGGCCGCTTCCTCGGTGGCCACGAAACAGCCTTCCGCAGTGGCCTCGTTGCGCCCGGCCGATCCGCCGACCGACAGGGGCTTGCCGGTGACCACGCCGAGAGTCGAGTACCCCCTGGTCATCGAGAAAGTGTCCATCATCCAGGCCATGGTCTGGGAATTCGTGTAGACGTCCGGCGCCGGAATGTCCCGGTCCGATCCGAGGATGATCGAGATCTCGGATGTGAACCTGCGGGTCATGCGCTCGTTTTCACCGAGCGAGATGGCCTTGGGGTCCACGGTGATGCCGCCTTTGGCCCCGCCGAAGGGGATGTTGACGACAGCGCACTTCCAGGTCATCCACATCGCCAGGGCCTTGACCTCGTCGAGCGTCACGCCGGGGTGATAGCGGATCCCGCCTTTGGACGGTCCCCGCGCGATGGAATGCTGGACGCGATAGCCGTGGAACGCACGGATCGAGCCGTTATCCATCTTGACCGGGACGGAGACGATGAGCTGCCGCTTCGGGGTGCTCAGCACGGCGCGCGTGCCGGGGTCGAGACCCAGGTGGTCAGCGGCGCGCTCGAATTGCCGGAGAGCGAAGTCGTAGGGGTTCAGGTTCTCCGATGGGAGCGCGGCTGGCTTGGGGTTTGCGGCCATTCTTCTCTCCTTCTGCGCGGCGAGGAGCCGGCGATGTAGAACGAAAGGGTCTCCAGATTGATTTTCAGGTCGACGTTCTTCAGGCGGACTCCCGGCGGCGCCTGAAGGCGCGCCGGCGCGAAATTGAGCAGAGCGCGAAGACCGGCCTCGACGCAGAGGCGTGCGACGTCGGGGGCGGCGGAGGCCGGAACCGTGATCATCCCGATCTGGATCTCCCGCTGAATCACCAATTCCTTCAGCCGCGCCACGTCGTACACCGTAACCCCGGTCCGGCTCCGAGTGCCGATCTTGGACCGGTCGTTGTCGAAGAGACCGCTGATCTCGAATCCTCCGGAGCGAAAGCCGCGGTAGTCGGCCAGCGCCTGACCCAGATGTCCGGCGCCCACGATCGCGACGCGGCGGGTCTCATCGAGGCCGAGGATCGACCGCAGATGCCGTTTGAGCTCCGGCACTTGGTAGCCCACGCCCCGGACACCGAACTCGCCGAACGCGGCCAGGTCCTTGCGAATCTGCGCCGAATTGAGATCGAAGCGGCGGGCCAGGCCCTCGGAGGAGACTCGACAGATGCCGTCGGTCTCCAGGAGATCCACGCAGCGGAGATAGACCGAGAGCCGCATGGCGGTGGACTCTGAAACAGAGTTTCGGTCTGCGATCACGATCCGAAGAAAGGAAGAGTCGCGGCAGCGCTGCGGGCGGCCTCCCAGAGACCGGAGGGGAAGAGCCCCAGGCCGAGAATCCCCGCCGCGCAGAGCGCCAGCGCCAGTCCGTGGGCCCAGGCCAGCGGCGGGGGCCCCTGAGGTTCGACCGCGTCCCGCATGTAGAGGGTGTAGACGACCTTCAGGTAATAGCCGATCGAGATCAGGCTGTTGATCACGCCGATGACCGCCAGCGCGTAGAGACCCCTGGCGATGGCCGCCTGGAAGAGGAAGAACTTGCCGACGAATCCGGCGGTCGCGGGTATTCCAGCCAGCGAGAAGAAACACAGCGTCAGCACGGCGGCGGGGAAGGGCGTGCGGCGTCCCTCGCCCGCCAGGAGCCCGACGGCGTGGGGCTTGGTCTCGTCGCGGTAGAGCGCGGAGACCGCGGCGAACGCGCCCGCGTTCGACACGAGATACGCGAAGAAGTACACGATGACCGCCGCGAGCGCCTCCCGCCCGAAGACG
>DATFTF010000013.1:0-2765 GCA_035262245.1 Thermoanaerobaculia bacterium | reverse complement strand
GAGATCCCCAGGAGACGGAAGACCCGCTCCTGGATGTCTGCGCGGTGGATGCGGATCGATCCCGAACCGAGCTCCCAGCCGTTCAAGACCACGTCGTAGGCTCGCGCCCGGACGCTGCCCGGATCCGTCTCCAGGAGTGCGAGGTCCTCCTCGCGCGGCGACGTGAAGGGATGATTCATCGGGTACCAGCCGCCGGTCGCTTCGTCCTTGCCGACGAGGGGGAACTCGGTGATCCAGCAGAACACCCACTTGCCCCCGTCCACCAGCTTGAGCTCCCGCGCCACCACAAGACGCAGGGCGCCCAACGCCGCCGCGCTCCCCTCCTTCGGGCCGGCTACCAGAAGCAGCAGGTCCCCCTCGGCGACCGCTGCGGCGGAAAGGATCTTTTCGAGAGCCGCCTCCGACAGACTCTTGCGCGCCGGCGACGAGATCTCACCGGCCGAGCGCTTGATCCAGACCAGCCCCGCGCCCCCGGCCTTGCGGCCCTCCTCGGCGAGCTCGTCCAGGCGCTTGCGCGAGAGCGCCGCCCCGCCCGGAACACGCAGGCCTCGCACGGCGCCTCCCGCCGCGAGCGCGGTTTCGAAGGGGGGCAGGCCGCTCCCTGCGCACTCCGCCGAGAGATCCGCGAGCGGCAGATCGAAGCGCAGGTCCGGGCGGTCGGTGCCGTACCGCTCGATCGACTCCCGATAGGGGATCCGGCGAAACGGGCGCGCGACGGAGACTCCAACGGCCGCGTAGGCTTCGGCCAGGAAGGCCTCGACCGCGTCGAAGACGTCGTCCTCGGTGGGAAAAGACATCTCCAGATCGATCTGCGTGAACTCGTACTGCCGGTCCGCGCGGAGGTCCTCGTCGCGGAAGCACCGTGCGATCTGGAAGTACTTCTCCAGGCCGGCCACCATCAGGAGCTGCTTGAAGATCTGTGGGGATTGCGGGAGAGCATAGAAGAGCCCGTTGTGAAGGCGCGACGGAACGAGAAAGTCGCGGGCCCCCTCCGGCGTCGACCGCGTCAGCATCGGGGTCTCGACCTCCAGGAATCCGCGCTCGTGGAGCGTCCTGCGGATGCGGAAGGCGATCTCGTCGCGCAGCACGAGATTCTTTTGCATGGCCGGCCGCCGCAGGTCGAGGTACCGGTACTCCAGGCGCAGCTCCTCCGTGGCGTTGGTCCGGTCCTCGACCACGAAGGGCGGAGTCTCCGAGCGGGCCAGGAAATCCAGACGCGCCGCGAGGACCTCCACGTCTCCGGTGGCCACGTCCGAGCGGCGCTGAATCTCTCCGCGCAGCGCGACGTCCCCCTCGATCTCCACCACGTCTTCCGCCCGGGCTTCCCCGGCGCGCGCCACGGCCTCCGCCGGACAACGCTCCCGGTCGAAAACGACCTGGACGACGCCGCTCCTGTCCCGAACGGTCAGAAAGATGAGCTCTCCCAGGTCGCGGCGGCGGCCGACCCAGCCCTTGACCAGGACGCGACGCCCGGCGTCGCCCGCGCGCAGTGTTCCGGCCGGCGTACGGGTCATCGCCGCGTCTCGCGCGCGCCGCCCAGGCGCTCGGCGAGCTCCCGCCGGGGAAAGGTGCTCTGCTCTCCGGTCTTGAGATTCTTGATCGTCACCGTCTCCGCCTCACGCTCCCGCAGCCCGAGCAGCACGGCATGCACGCTCGCCGCGCGAAACGGGTAGGGGCTGGATCCCTCGAGGACCTGCGCGGCCCGGCCCAGCCCGCGCCCGACCCCCTTCGCGGTGAAATCGGTCTCGACGACCGCGGCCGGGTCGCTCGCGCGGATGTCCCGGGCGACGCTCAGAGCATAGTCCACGTCGGAACCGGAATCGGGAACGACGACGAAAACGGACCGGCGTCTCCGGGGATCGGCCGGAGCCGCTGCCAGGAGACGGTCCTCGCCGATGGCAAACCCGACCGCCGGAAGAGGCGGTCCGCCGAGCTGCCCGAAGAGATCGTCGTAGCGCCCTCCGCCCAGAAGCGCGTCCTGAGCCCCGAGCGCGCTCGACGTGACCTCGAAGACCGTCAGCGTGTAATAGTCGAGGCCCCGCACCAGAGAGGGATCTTCGTCGAAGTCCACGCCCGCGCGGGCCAGCCGCGAGAGCAGGTCCTGGTGATGCCGGCGGGCTCGGTCATCCAGGAAGTCGAGCGTCCTGGGCGCGTTCTTGAGAGCCTCCTGCAGGACCGGGTTCTTCGAGTCGAAGAGCCGGAGCGGATTTTCCTCCACCCGCCTCAGATCGTCCGCTCCGAGATCGCCCGTTCGCGGCGCGAGGTACTCGCGCAGAGCCGCCGAAAAGACCTCCCGGGCTCTTCCGGCCGGGACGCAATTGATCCGCGCCCGCAAGCCCTGGAAGCCGAGCCGGGCCAGGAACTCGAACAGCATCTCCAGAATCTCGGCGTCTCCCGCCGGGTCGGCCACCCCGACGAGCTCGACGTCGATCTGACGGAACTCGCGGTATCTCCCGGCCTGCGGCTGCTCGTAGCGAAACTGCGGCCCGGCGCACCACACCCGGATCGGCTTGGGCAGGTTCTGCACGCCGGCCTCGATGAGCGCCCGCACGATCCCCGCGGTGTTCTCGGGCCGCAGGGTCAGGGAACGTCCCTTGCGGTCGGGGAAGGTGTACATCTCCTTGTGGACGATGTCGGTGGTTTCGCCCACCGAGCGGGCGAAGAGCTCGGTCGATTCCAGAATCGGCGTACGGATCTCGCCGTAGCCGTGGGCGGCGAAGACCTCCCGGGCCAGCGATTCCGCCGCCGCAAAGCGCTCGCACTCC
>DATFTF010000012.1:0-2651 GCA_035262245.1 Thermoanaerobaculia bacterium | reverse complement strand
TCAGCGTGGACCTCAACAGCGGCGGTCAATACGATCCCGGTGCCGATTCCTGGACCGCGACGACCACGACGGGAGGGCCGACGGAGCGCCGTCTTCACGCCGCGGTTTGGACCGGCTCGCGGATGATCGTCTGGGGCGGCGTCGCCGGGCAGGCACCGCCGTTCACCATCTCGAACACCGGCGGCCAGTACGGCACGCTCTCGCTCTACGTCAAGAACTGAGTGGGTTGCCGTGCTGCCCGCGCGGGGATCTCGTCGGGGCCCGCCCGGAGGCGCTCGCGCGCAAGGAGGAGGTATGAACGCGTCTCGAACAGTCTTACTCGTATTGCTGGCCGCGGGGTGGATCGCCTCTCCGGCGCAAGGCCAGCTTGGCGCGACCGTCTCGAGCTGGACCTCGCCCGCCGATTCGGCCGGATTCTCGGCGGCGGGCAAACTCCATCTCTTAAATGATGTGACGTCTCCGTCTGTCTTCGTTGGAACGGCGCCCTGCCGTGTCGTGGACACGCGCGGGGCAACGGGAACGTTTGGAGGTCCCTCTCTGTCCGCAGCCTCGCCGCGCTCCTTTCCGATTCCGAGCGGCCCGTGTCCGGGCATCCCCGGCTTCGTCCAGGCTTACTCCTTGAACATCACGGCGACCAAAACGGCCGGTCCGGGATTCCTCAAGGTCTATCCCTCCGGGTTCCCCGCACCCGTAGTTTCGACGCTGAATTACGTCGCCGCGCAGACGGTCTCCAACGCGGCGGTCGTGTCGGCCGGATCCGGGGGCGCCATCACCGTCGTAGCCGGCGTCTCAGGAGCCGACCTGATCATCGACATCAACGGATATTTCGCGATCATCCTGAGCTCCTCGGAGGCTCTGTCTCTCGCATCGGGCAATTCCATCGCCACGATCGAGGGCAGCAACCTCAGTCCGGCCGGCGCCGGCGTGCTCGGCATCAACGGGAGCGGCGGTTTCTTCTATAACCAAGGCCCCAAAGGCGTCCTGGGTCTTGCCGGCGCTACCGGCGCGGCCTTCGGCGTCGTCGGGTCCACAACCAGCATAGCCGCCGGAGCGGCGGGTGTTTTCGGCGAGGATGGCGGCGGATACCCCGGCTTTCCCCCCGGCTTGTCCTCCGGAGTCTATGGCGCGAGCCTGTTCGGATACGGCGTCTGGGGGGTCTCGCGGGTCGTCGGCGTCAAGGGGAGTTTTCTCGACAGCGCGGGCAACGCGGTCACCGCGGGATACCTGGCGCATGATGACATCAACGGCGTCTTCGCCTCGGGCGGCATCGCGGCGACGGGCACAAAGAGCTTCGTCGATCCACATCCCATGCAGGCGGGCAAGGCGATTGTGTACGTGGCTCTGGAGGGACCGGAAGCGGGAACGTATTTCCGAGGTCGAGGCCGGATCCACGACGGCGCAGGAGTGATCCCGGTTCCTGAGAGCTTTCGAATGGTCAGTGACGAGGAAGGACTGACCGTCCAGATCACGCCGATCGGCGAGGCCGCGAGCGTCGCCGTGGTTTCGGCCGACCTGACCTCCGTAGCGGTGCGGTCGCCGGCGAAGGAGCTCGAGTTCTATTACGTGGTCAACGGGGTGCGCCGGGCTTTCAGGGAGTGGGATCCCTTGGGTCAGCCCGACTATTTCGCACCGGAGTCCGCGGACGCGCGCATGCCCCCGGGTTTGAGCGAAGAGCAGCGGCGGCTTCTCGTCGCCAACGGAACGTACAACGAGGACGGCACGGTCAACCGGGCGACCGCCGAGCGCCTGGGCTGGGCGAAGATGTGGGCGGATCGCCAGGCCGGCGCCGCGGCCGCCGCCGAGAAGGCGCGGGCAACCCTTGGAGATCCGCCGCCCAGGCCCTGAGCCTCGAAAGCGAGGGCCGCTCGCGGCCCACCTGTTTAGGTGTCTGGAAAACCCGCCCGCGGGTCGGGTAAAGATCCGCTTCGGAAATCGTGGCGGCAGGCCTGGCCTGTTCTAGAGGGATCCTTGTCGCCTCCCGAGTCGCGTGGTAGGTTGGCAGACGGCCATTGGAGGTGCTCCGGCGGCGCCTGCCAACAATACAAAAATTGTACTCCCGGCGTGGGTCGCATCCGAAGCTCCGTCCGCTGCCGAAGGAGGACGGCGTGAGGAACGGAATTCTTCTGGCTCGGGTGTCGAAGATCCTGGCAGCCGATCCCGCCCTGGCGCAGGTCGGCGCGAGGATGGACGAGTGGGCGCCTCTGGCGAGCGTCCGTTCGGCTCCTTCCGCCGGCGGAAAGGCACGCGAGGAGGGGGTCTCAGCGAAAGAGTCTTGAACTCCGCTCGGGCCAGCAGGCACCTGAGAGGAGAACGCGATCGAGGAGCGATGCTGTCGACTTTTCTCGAAGAGAGAGGTGGCTTGTGCTCAAATGGAACGCGCTTCTGGCGATCCTCGGTTCGTTGGCTGGCGGCCTCGCGCGGGGTCAGCCGATCGCCCAATGGCCCGCGCCGGCGAGTTGGAGCCCGGCGAAGGCACAGGGTGTCGCGATTCCGATGGACTTGACGGCGCCGCTGCCGTTCATCGGCCTGACGCCTTGCCGAATCGCGGATACCCGCGGGAACGGTTTTAGCGGAGCTTATGGTCCGCCGGCGCTGGCCGCCGGCTCGCCGAGAAGTTTCACCCTGTCGGGCCGGTGCGGAATCCCCGCGGG
>DATFTF010000011.1:0-4633 GCA_035262245.1 Thermoanaerobaculia bacterium | reverse complement strand
CCGACTCTGATCGTGGGCAGTTACCGGCAGACGGAGACGGACAAGCGGCATCCCCTGACGCGCATGCTAGACTCGTTCGCCGACGATCCGCGTTTCGTGTCTCTCACGCTCGGCCCCTTCTCCCCCTCCGAACACCAGGCGCTGGTGGAGTCTCTGGTCGGATCGCCACGCGTCGCGCGGGACCTGGCGCGGCGGCTGCGCGACGCCACGGAGGGAAATCCCTTCTTCACCAAGGAGCTGGTTCGATCCCTGATGGAGTCCGGAGGCATACAGAGAGACGACACCGGCGCCTGGAGCTTCTCGAAGGAGGCGGAGATCTCCGCCGACGCTCTGCCGGCCACGATCCAGCAGGCGGTGGAGAAGCGCGTGGAGCGACTGGCCGAGGAGCTGCGCGCTCTGCTGTCGGTCGCGGCGGTCCTGGGAAAGACATTCGACGCCCGAGACCTCGAGGCGCTCGCCGAGGACGCGAAGGACATCGACGACGCCATCGAACGGCTGATCGGAGAGGGAATCCTGGAGGAGGAGCGCGAGTCGCGCGGAGACCGGCTGACTTTTGCCAGCGGGATCGTGCGGGACGTTCTCTACGGGTCTCTCTCGCGGCGCAAGCGGCGTTCGCTTCACCGCAAGTTCGCCGAGCTGCTGGAGGGCCGCTTCGCCGGCCGACTCGAGCGCGCCTATCCCGAGCTCGTGCATCACTTCTCGCAGGCCGACGTCGCGGACAAGACCGTCGAGTACGGAATGAAGCTCGCTCGCAAATCGCTCGACGCCTTCAGCCCGGACGACACGATCCGCGTCGCGAAGATCGCCATCGAGTTTCTCGACGACGAAGAGTGGACCGGCGAACGGCGGCTGGAAGGCGACGCTCGCCTCTTCCTGGCGCGGGGACAGATGATGGCCGGAAACCTCGAAGCCGCGCTCCGCGAGGCGGAGGCGGCGGCCAAGGTGTTCGAGGAGGAGAAGCAGCCGGCGGAGGCGGTCGAGACGATCCTCTTCGCAGCCGAGACGGCCTGGCAATCGCGCCGGATCGACGAGGCGCGCCGCTACGTCGAGAGAGGGATCGAGCAGGCGCGGGCGGCGGGCCAACCGCAATCCTTGATCAAGCTCCTCGCGCTCGCGGCCACGGTCGCCAATCTGCGGGGCGAGTATGCCCGGGCGGCGGAGCACCAGGCGGAGATCGAGCGGCTCACACCGGGCGAGAAACCGACCGTGGAAGAGATTCCCCGCGGCGGAACCCTGGTCGTGCCCATGGCTAACCCGGTCAGCGCCACGGAGCCCGGCGAGTACGAGACCGTGGAAGAGCACGAGACGCTGGCCAACGTCTTCGAGACGCTCGTGACCACGGACCCGCAAGGCAACCTCGCGCCGGCTCTGTGCGAGAAATGGTCCCTCGACGATGGTGCCCGGACAGTGCACCTGACGCTGCGCCGCGGGGTCGAGCTTTCTGACGGAACGCCCCTGACCTCACCGGCGGTCAAGGCCGCTCTCGAGAGGTCGATCCGTTTGTCGCGCGATGCCACGCCTGCCGCTTTCGGAGCGATCGTCGGCGTGCCGGAGTACCTGGAGGGGACCGCGGAGAGTGTGGCGGGCATCGAAGCGCCCTCCACCGACGAGATCACCTTTCGGTTGAAGGACCCGCTCCCTATCTTCCCTGCGCTCCTGACCGACGGGCAAGTCGCCATCGCTGTCGCCGGTTCAGCGCCAGGAGGAACGCCGACGCCGACGCTGGGCACCGGACCGTTCCGGGTCGTCTCGCACGCCCCCGACCGCGTGGTCCTCGAGCGCAATCCCCGGTATTCCCGAGAGCCAGCCAGCGTCGATCGCATCGAGTTCCGCCCGTCGCTCTCGGGCGAGTCGATCGCCCGAGGACTCCGCTCCGGAGAGTTCGACCTGGCGAGGGATCTTCCGCCGCAGGATCTCGACGCGATCCTTCGTGAGCCGCGATTCCGGTCCGGACTGGTCGAGACGCCGAAGAAAAACACCTATTTCGTCATCTTTCACACCGGCAGCGCGGCGGGATCAAACGACGCCCTGCGCCGCGCCCTGGCCGGCGCGGCCCGCGCGCAGGATCTTGTCTGGGCGACTCTGGGGCGATTCGCTCTGCCCGCTACGGGACTCCTGCCGCCGGGGATCCTCGGGCACGATCCGGGACGGCGGCAGACACACCTGTCGCGAGAAAAGGCCGTCGAGCTGATCCGCGCCTCAGGCCTCCCTCTCCCCCTTCGGCTGAAGGCGGCCGTTCATCCGACTCTCCAGAACCAATACGCCTCCCTGACCCAGGCGCTGTTTCGGGTTTGGTCGGATCTGGGCGTCGAGGTCGAGGTCGTGAACAGGACGATGCCGGAGTTTTTGGAATCGTGGCATGGGAAGATCGCGATCGACCTCCTGCTCGGCCGCTACATCGCGGACTACGACGACCCGGACAATTTCACCTTCACGCTCTTCCACTCCGGAAGCGGCATCCTGCGCCATCACTTCTGTTCGGAGAAGGCCGACCGAATCCTGGACCAGGCCCGGAGCGAAAGCCGGCCCACGGCCCGCGAGAGCCTCTACCGTCAGTTCGAGCACATCCTGCTCGACGACGCGATCCTGCTCCCGCTCTTCCACGATGTGGACTACCGCATCGGCGGTCCGAAAGTCCGAGGCCTGCAGCTGCACAGCGTTCCGCCCTACGTGAACTACACGGAGCTCGGTAAAGTGGAGACGCCGGCGGCCGGCGTGGTCTCCGAACGACCCGCCGCCGGTGGGACACTGAGCGTTCCCATCGCCGGAGTGGTCCGCGCCATCGATCCCTCTTTTTCCACGACCCAGGAGGACGCCGAGGTTCTCTCGTGCATCTACGAGACGCTGACCAGCGCTGTGGAGGGAACGCGCGTGGTCCCCTGGCTGGCCTCGGAGATCTTCCCCGAGAACGGCGGGACCCGCTTCCGATTCCGACTGCGCCCGGGAGCGCGTTTCCACGACGGACGCCGGCTGGGCGCCCGTGACGTCCGCTATTCCTTCGAGCGGCTTCTCCTCAACACGCAGAACAGCAGCCGCTGGGTGCTGTCGCCAATTCTCGGAGCGCAACGGCTTCTCAACGGCTCGGCGACGGACCTCGAGGGCTTCCACATCATCTCCCCCGCCGAGTTCTTCATCGATCTGGAGAAGCCGGTCTCCTTCTTTCCCGCGGTGATCTCCTACAGCGCGGCGGCCATCGTTCCCGAGGGGACCGGCGCCATCGGCGCCAGCTGGCGCGACAACGCGGTGGGAACGGGACCCTTTCGGGTCGTTGCCTTCGAGCCGGGACGCCGGCTGGAGCTCGAGCGAAATCCCCACTACTGGCGCGAGGGCTTCCCCCGCAGCGAGGGCATCGTTTTTCGATTCGGGGTGCCGCCGGAGGAGATCCGCAGCGAATTCCTGGCCGGCCGGTTCTCGCTGGCGTCGGATCTGCTTCCGGCAGACGCGGAAACATTTCGCCAGGACGCCCGCTTCGGCCCTGGCTATCGGGAGAGCCCGCGGCTGACCACGTATGTCGTCGCCTTTCAGTGTCATCGGGGACCGTTCCGGGATATCGAGGTGCGCCGAAGCCTCGCCCGCGCCGTCAACGCGCCGGCTCTGGTCCGCCAAACGCTGGGACGACTGGCCATTCCGGCGCGTGGGATGATCCCGCCGGGCCTTCTCGGTTACTCCCCGTCCGGTCCGACTTCGGCAAGTCCGTCCAGAGCCGCCGGCGCTTCGGACAGCTCGGTCGAGGCGACAGTGTCGCGGGAAACGACGGAGTTGACCGCCGCCATCCATCCGATCTTTGCAGGGGAGTTTTCGGCCTTCGCCCACGAGCTGGCCGACGTTTTTCGGCATATGGGCTACACCTTCCGCGCGCAGAACAAGAACATGGCCGAGTACGTCCAGATCAACCGCGAAGGGAACACGGACCTCTTCATCGGCCGGTGGAACGCCGACTACCCCGACGCGGATACGTTCGTTTACGGCGCCTTGCACTCGCAGGGCGGATTTCTCGGCCGGTACGTGGGCGATCCGGAGCTCGACGCCCTGGCCGAACGGGGAAGAGCGGAAGTGGATCCTCGCGTCCGCCACTCCATCTACAGGCAGGTCGAGGAGATCCTGGCTCGCGACGCGCTGCTCCTGCCGCTCTTCCACGACCAGGTCTATTGCTTTGCGCGTCCGGAAGTCGAAGGCCTCGACTCGGTCAGCCAGGGAAGCCCGATCGTGTCCTACGCCAACCTGAGGATCCGAAGGAATTGAATCATTGAGTGATTGATTCATTGTTTGATTGGGGCGAATCGATTCGCTCAATTCTTCAATGGACCAATGGATCAATGAATCAATTCTTTGGCGGGACCAGCGCGCCGGCCGAGACGATCATCTTCATGGCCTGCTCGGCGGACATGTCCAGATAGCGCACGCGGTCCTCGGGGACCAGAAGGAGAAACCCGGTCGTCGGATTGACCGCCGAGGGAATGAAGAGGCTGCAGAGCTTCTGACCGGTGCGGCCGTCGGACTCTCCCGGAGAGGTCGACGTCACGAAGCCCAGGCCCCAGCTTCCGGGGGATGGAAACTCCACGATCGCCACGCGCCCGAACGCCTTGCCCCGCTCGGGGCCGATCAGAAGCTCGGCGATCTGGCGCAGCGTCGC
>DATFTF010000010.1:0-7048 GCA_035262245.1 Thermoanaerobaculia bacterium | reverse complement strand
AATCGCCGGATCCGGGAGGCACGTGAGGAGAGAGTTCACCGAGAGCTTGCGCTGTCCGCATTGCGGCGGCGGCGGCTGGCAGGTCGTCGTCGAGAGCGAGGACGGCAAGGAAGTTCGCGAGGGCCATCTTCGCTGCCGCTGCGGAGCGGACTTTCCGATTCACGCGGGGGTCGTCGATTTCCTCGACCCCGCCGACGAGCAGCTCCGCCGCGAAGTCGCCGGATGGATCGAGATGGCCGGCCCGCTGCCCGACCATCTCGTGACACAGATGACCGCCCTTCCCTACTACCCGCACGACCACTGGCTCGAGGTCGCGCCCGACTTCTTCCAGATCTTCGACCACTTCAGCTTCGAAGGGAAACGTGTGATCGACCTGGGAGCCGGCCGCACCTGGTCGTCCCGCCATCTGGCCACGGTCGGTCGCGCCGCGGAGGTCGTCGCGGTGGACGTGCTGACCACGAAGTATCTGGGCCTGGAGACCGCGGACATCTTCTTTCACGACGACGGAATCTTCTTCGAAAGGATTCGCGCCGATCTTCACCGGACTCCGATACGCGATGCCTGGGCCGACGTGGTCTTCTCCTGCGCCAGCCTGCATCACTCTTCCGATCTCGGCCGGCTCTACGCGGAGGCCGACCGCGTGCTCAAGCCCGGCGGCCATCTCCTGTTTCTGTCCGAACCGTCGAAGAAGGCCTCCATCGAAGAGACCCAGCCGCAGAACGAAGAGACGGCCCACGGAATCAACGAGCACATTTACAGCTTCGCGGAGTGGCTGGAGCCCCTGCGCGCCCGGGGATTCCGGTGCCGCCGGTTGGTTCCGCGGTCGATCCGACACCAGCTCGTCTATCCCAGACCGACCTTTCAGGAGACGGTGCCGCCTGTCCTGCTTCCCCTGACGCGGTCGGAGCGGGGTCTCGGCGTTCTCGAACGGCTGCTGGAGAGCTCCTGGGCCGGCCCTCTGCTCTATCGGTACTGGAGCCTGCCGCTGACCGTGATCGCGCGCAAACCGGGCTGAGCGCGGGCGGTCAGGGCCGCTTGCGATCTCGCGCCGCGCGCCACGCCTTCTTCACGGCCCGTCCCAGGGATCGCGCCGCGCGGGCCGGGACCGGGGCCGGCGCGGCGATGATGACCGTGAAGTCGCTCGGCAGCACGCGGTGACGGATCAGTGTTTCCTCGAACTTGCCCAGGATACGGACCAGCGCGGCGTCCTTTTCGTTCCCGGCGTCGAAGTTGTGCACGATGTGCTCGAGAAGAAGGTTCAGGATCGTTCCTCCGTAATCGATCCGGTCGATCACGCGGAACTGTCTGGTCAGCTCGGGCACGATCCGATCCGAGCGTATGGCCTCCGAGGGGTCCGCGACGTTCCAGTGCTCGACCGGCAGCCTCAAGTAGGTCTCCTTGGCGGCGCCCGTCGTGCAGTCCTGCCGCAGACTCACGGGAAGCGCCTGGAGGAGCTCGTTGACCAGCCCGAGCTGGAGATCGGTGAACTGAAACTGACGCGGCCCGACGAACTCGTTCAAGATCAGCCGCCCGCGCGGCTTCAAAGCGCGGCGGATCTGCGTCAGGAGCGGGCGGAGGCGCTTCACGTGGTGGAGCGACATGTTCATCATGACGACGTCGTACGTGCGCTCCGGCAGGAGGATGTGGTTCAAGTCGGCGCTCTGGAACGTGATCGAGCGGATGCCCTGCTGTGCAGCCGCCTGCTTGGCCTGCTCGATCGACTGAGGCGAGGCGTCGAAGGCGTCCATCGATCCGAAAAGACCGTGTTGGGCGGCGAAGATCTCCTGACCCGCGGCTCCGCACCCCAGGCTCAGCCAGTGGCCGCCGCGTGGAGCCTCCAGCCGGGGAGCGAGGCCGATCAGCCAGTTCGTCGTCGCGGATCCGGTGATCGTCGGCTGCACGTAGCTCTCGAGGACGAGCGCCGAATCCATCCACCCCTGGACCGGCTGCACGGCGCGGGCCTCGGCGGTCTTGTCCCAGAGGTCCGCCGTCACCTTCAAGGGATCATCGGCGCGGGACTCCACGGGCGTTGCGAGCTCCTTTCCGCGAGATCGTACTCTGCAAACGTATCGCAGATGAATGGGCCGCTCGATCGAAGCCGGGGAGGAAAACCCGCGAATGCTATCGTTTGAGCAGTTGAGCAAAGCGGATCTCATCTCCGGAGAGAAGATCCCGGGCCCGGGCTCGTTCGACGCGCCGGAAGCGCCGCAGGCGCGCCTCCCACGGCCGGTCCTCTTCGCCGGCGTCGTGCTCCTCTGTGCCGCGGCGGGGATTCTCCAGTGGTTCGTCGTTTCGACGCACCGCATCCCGATCGGCTCCGATCAAGCCGTAGTCGGCCTCATGGCCAAGCACATCCTGGAGGGGAAGGGGCACCCGGTCTTCTACTGGGGAGCCACTTACGCGGGCTCGCTCGAGCCGCATTACGTCGCCGGAGTGTTCGCCGTGCTCGGCGTCTCCGCGGCGAGCTACCGCATTGCCATGGCGCTCCTGCTCTGGGCATTGATGCTCGGAATCTGTTTCCTCGCCCGTCGTGTCTTCGGAGCGATGGCCGGTCTCGCCGCGCTCGCCCTTCTCGCGATTGCCCCTTTCTTTTTTCTCTACAAGGGCCTGACCTCCGACGGCGCCTACGACTCGGTCGCCCTCCTGACTCTGGCGATCGTGGCTCTGGCGCTCTGGATCGACGCTCGCCGTTGCCTCACCTCTTCGCCCGGCGCGGCGTTCTTCGCTCTCGGCATCCTGATGGGACTGGCCTTCTGGGACATGCCGCATACCGCCGCTGTCTCGGCCGTCGTTCTCGGCTGGCTCCTCGTTGGGCGGCGCGCCGAATTGCGATTGGAGGGCGCAGCTGCCGCGCTTGGGGGTGCGATTGTCGGCGCGGCTCCCTGGTGGATCTGGAACCTGCGCCATGGGTGGGCGAGCCTGACGGCGTCCGAGCTCGGGGTGGTCGGCCTCGGCCGGGCGGCGCGCAACCTCGCCGGACTCCTCACCGCCTCGCTGGCCTGCCTCGAAGGCGGAGCGGTGGCCACTCCAGATCCCGAATCCCTGCGTGAGACGTTCCCCCTTTCAGGCCTTCTGGCCGTCTGCGCCGTCCTGGTCCTGATCGCGCCGGCCGTCGTCCGGGCCTTCCGCGGCGACCGCCGGTGCGGCCTTCTCCTGGCGGTTCTCGGCGCCCTCTTCGTGACCGCCTGCTTCTCCCGGCGCCTGATCCTGAGCGAGCCGCGTTACCTGTTTTCCTATTACGTCGCCGCAACGCCCCTTCTGGGACTGGGCCTGGCGTCCCTGCTGAGCGGTCGCGGCCGCTGGCTCGGGATCTCCGCCGCCGCCGCGCTTCTCGCCGTTCACCTCGCGAGCGACCTTCTCTCCCGCGTCAGCGATCGCAACGCCGACGAGGAGGTGACCGGCTCGCTCGCGCCGCTGCTCGGATATCTCGAACGCGCAGGCCTCACCCGCGTCTACGCCAATTACTGGACGGCCTACCGGCTGGCCTTCGAGTCCAACGAGCGGATCATCGCCACGCCGCTCCCCTTGGATGAGTTCGTCCGCTACGAGCCGTACCTCGCGCAGGTCAACGCGGCGCCCAACCCGGCCGTCGTTCTGCTGCAGCCGCGCAACGCGTGCTTCAGCGACTACCTGCGCGAAGCGAAACTTCCATTCGAGCACGCGCAGGTCGGAGAGTTCGGGGTGTTCTCCCGGCTTCCTGCCCGGACGCTCGACCTGATCCGCGCCGCCCACGGCTTGCCGCTGCCGGATCGCGCCTATCGCGTCGGCTGGCTCGCCGTGCCCGATGTCGGGTCCCCGGCCGCGGGATCGGCGCGCCGGGTCGAGGTCGGCATCCGCAATGCCAGCCCCTGCCTCTGGCCCGTCTCCGTGCACCTCTCCTACCACTGGGAGCCGCTCGATCCGGGCCTTCCCGCCGTCTACGACGGCGATCGAGGATTTCCGCCAGGCCCCCTGGCCGCACATCGATCCGAGAGCCTGGAGGTCCGGCTCGTCGCCCCGGCGGCACCGGGCCGCTACCGGCTCCGGTTCGATCTCGTCAATGAGGGAATCGATTGGTTCTCCCATCGCGGAGGTCAAACGGCGGACCTCGAGGTGAAGGTGGCCCCGGCGCGATGAGAAGGGTCCCCCTCGCCTTTCCTTTTGTCCTTCTTTTCCTGTCTGTCTGGGGCTGCCGCAAGGCGACGCCTTCGGACTGGCGCGTGGCCTTCGACCCGGAGATCGTCGATCGCGAACCCGGCTCGTTTCACCAGAGCTTCGACGGTCCTCCTTCCCGCCTTGTGTTGGGGACGGGCTGGTACGGGCTGGAGCATGCCGAAAAGTCCGGACCCTGGTCGGGCTTCTCCTGGGCCGCGTCGGCCGCGACGGCGTATTTCGGGATGCCATCGGCGACGGACGTCGAGCTCGTGGGACGCTGCGCCCCCTTCGCCTGGCCCGGCTCGCCGGATCAGACGATGACGCCTGTTCTGAACGGAACGGCGCTCCCGCCGGTGACGCTCGCGGCCGATTTCGGCGAGTTCCGATTGCCGCTGCCTTCTCGGCTCCTGCGCCCTCCGATCAACGCGCTCGAGCTTCGGTTCGCGCACACGGCCCGGCCATCGAAGGTGATCGGGTCGGCCGATCCGCGGGAGCTCTCCGCGGCGTTCGACGAGCTGGCGGTCGTGCCGCGAGGCCGGCCGCTCGAGGCTCCGGCTTCCGAGATTTCCGACGACGGCGTCCGCCGCGCCGTCGTGCTTCGATCCGAAGGTCTCGCCATCCCGCTTCCGGCCGCCACGAAGTATCGGGTGCGCTTCGGTGAGACGCGGCCCACGGGTGAAGGGCTCGGCGTCGCAGTGGACTTGTGGAGAGGCGACGGCAGCCGGCAGGAGATCTGGCGCGGTTCCGCGGAGCGGCTCTCCAACCGCTCGTTCGATTTCTCCGCGGCGGGCTCGGAGGCCTCGATGCTCCTGGTGCGGCTGACCAGAGGGGAGGGAGCGCCATCCTGGTCCCCGGCGAGCGTCTCGACCGAGCTGGACGCGCCGGAAATCCTCGAGGCGTCCTCGAAGAAGCCGGAGCAGGGCCGCCAGCCGGACATCTTCCTCTACCTGATCGACACTTTGCGCGCCGATGCTCTGGGAACCTACGGCTCGAAGCTCGGTCTGACGCCGCGCATCGACGCCTTCGCCCGCGAAGCCACCACCTACGAGCGGGCCTGGGCCCCTTCCTCCTGGACGCTTCCTTCGACCGTCTCGATCCTCTCGGGGGTCTATCCCTTCGAGCACGGCATGATCCAGACCGGCGACTACCTGCCGGGCGCAGTTCCCTGGCTGCCCGAGGAGCTGGCGAAGGCCGGATATGAGACCGCCGCGTTCTCGCAGTGGCCGCTCGGCCGGGCCTTCGGCGTCCAGCGCGGCTTCGGCAACTACTATCTCGACGTGCGGCTGGCCAAGAAGAGCTACTCGGAGCTCGCGCGCGGCCTCTTCTGGCAGCACGACTTTCGCCGCGAGGATCCCCGGCGTCCGCTCTTCGCCTACGTGCACGTTTCCGACCCCCACGCGGCCTACGAGCCGTCGGGAGCGGATCGGACGCACGCCGATCGGACTCCGGGCACGCTGCCGCCCGAGCTCTACAACCCTCAGATCTTCCTGGCGCAGGGTTTCGGGAAGAACGCCGCCGACACGGCTCATCTGCGCGCGCTGTACGAGGGAGAGGTTCAGCATGCCGACCGGCAATTCGGGGCCTTCCTCGATCTCCTGCGCTACCTGGGCCTCTACGAGAAGAGCCTCGTGATCCTGGTCAGCGATCACGGCGAGGAGTTCTACGAGCACGGCGGCTTCGATCACGGCCGCACGCTTTACCCGGAGCTGCTGCACGTGCCGCTGGTCGTCAAGCTGCCGGGGGAGGAGACCGGCCTGCGGATCTCGCAGCGCGTGAGCACGGTCGATCTCCCGCCGACGATCCTGGCGCTGCTCGGCCGTTCTTTCGGCGAGCTGCGCCTCCATGGAAAACCGCTTCCGATGGCGGCGCCGGGCTCGGCGGACGATGGGCGGCCGCTCTTCTCGCAGGTGCGGGTCGGACCGAGCGAGACCCAGGCGGCCGTCGACCTGGCGTCGATCCTGTCCGGCGGCGTCCACTGCATTCACAGCGGCCTGAACACAGACCGGTTCGGGAAGCCGACACCTTCTCTCCAGGCCTTCGATCTGTCGGCAGATCCGAGCGAGCAGGCTCCGCTGACGGATTCCGATCCCAAGAGCAGACCCTGTCGCGAGGAGCTGTCGCGCTGGCTGGCGCGCGCGCAGGAGGGAGAGAAGGCGCGGGATCAGCGCCTGCGGCAGCTCCCGCCCGAGGAGATCCAGCGGCTCAGGTCTCTCGGCTACCTGCGCTGAGCCGGGCTTTCCGCCGGAATCAGGGCGAAGAAGGGACTCGCGGCGGCCGCTCGATCGGCCCGCGTGGCTTCCGCCGGAACGCGCAGGTCGAGGAGACGATAGACCCGCGCGCCGGCCTCCGAGGGAAGCGGGTGGTCGAGTTTGAGCGGAAGCACCCGGTTCTCACCGGCGAAGTAAGCGATCCACGTATATCGCCAGGGCGCCGGCTCATCCACCACCACAACCGCAGCTCTTTCCAATCTGCTCGTCAGGGAAGGGATGGAAGGGTAGGCGGCGTCGTAGCCGGGCACGGCCCGAGCGGTGCGGTTCGCCACGTGAATCGACGCCCGCAAGGACAGGACGAGAACGAGAACGAGTCCGAAGACGGCCAAGGCGCGAGCCGCGGGGCGGACGCGCCAGGCGGCAGCCGCCAGCAGTCCGAGGGCGAGCCCCCAGACGGGCACGGCATGAGCCACCGCCTTGGAGGCCCCGTAAGGAAAATCGAGCCACCGGTTCGCGGCGAGGGTCACCGCGCCCGGTGAAAGGACCAGCAGGATAGCCAGCCGCTGCCGGCGGCGGGAGCGGACCGCGCCGGCCGTGGCGAGCCACAGCAGGAGCAGGATCGCGGCTTTCTCCGCCAGACCGGCGAGCTTTCCAGGCGATTCCGGCGCGTCGAGGTAGAGGGGTTCTGTTCCGGCCACGACGGC
>DATFTF010000009.1:0-7995 GCA_035262245.1 Thermoanaerobaculia bacterium | reverse complement strand
AATACTGGGAGACGGATCTGGCCGTGTCGCGCTTCGCCGACGCGCTCGCGCCGCAGAGCCTCTCCTCGCGCGCCTTCCTGGCGCTCCTGGCGGAGCGGGCGCGGCACGATCGCGGCTCGATCCTCGGCGCCTGCGCCCGTAATGGCACGCCGCTTTTCGTCCCGGCTCTGAACGACTCCTCGATCGGCATCGGCCTGACCGAGCATTACCACCGCGCCCGCAAAGCCGGAGGGCAGCCCTTCACCATCAGCTCCATCCGCGACAACTACGAGCTGACCCAGATCGTGGTCCAGAGTCCCGCCACCGCCGCGATCTACGTCTCCGGCGGCGTGCCCAAAAACTACATCAACGACTCGATCGTGATGTCCTACATCTTCGGGATCGACACCGGAGGGCACAAGTACGCCCTCCAGATCACCACCGACGCGCCGCATTGGGGAGGCCTGGGCGGCTCGACCTTGTCCGAGGCGACCTCGTGGGGCAAGGTCTCCAAGCAGGCCACGCACGAGATGGCGTTTGTGGAGACGTCGGTCGCGTTGCCGATGTTGTACGGGTATGCGCTGCAGAAGAAGGCCAATAGGGGGAGGAAGAGGCTTCGGTATACCTGGACAGACGACTTGCTGGAAAAGATCCGGAGGGTCTAGGGATTTGTGATTTGCGATTTGTGATTTGTGATTGCGGCTGAACTTTGTGACTCTCGCTTATGAATCCACAAGAGCTCAGGGATCGAAGCAAGAGGCTGGCGCTCGAGGTGGTTCAGTTGGCTCAGGAGATCCCGAAGGGTGAAGCGGCTCGGATCATCACACGACAGGTCCTGCGATCCGCGACTGCCACAGCCGCAAACTACCGCTCCGCGACTCGGGCCCGATCCACCTCAGAATTCATCGCGAAAATCGCTGTCGTTGTCGAAGAAGCGGATGAGACGATCCTATGGCTCGAACTGCTCCGCGACGGTCAGATTCTGCCCGCGCCTCGGCTGGCTCCACTCTTGGACGAGTCCGAACAACTGCTCAGGATCTTCGCGGCAACTCTCCGAAGCGCACGCTCCCGCACCGGAACTCGTCCACGCTCTACCAATTCAAGCCGAAATCGCAAATCACAAATCGCAAATCACAAATAAAAACGCCCCGGCTCGCGCCAGGGCGTCTCTTCTGCCAAATCGACCGGGGCGTTTTTTACAGCACTTCCCCTTTGAGCGGCAGCTCGATGACCGCCTTCTCCTTGTCCGTGGTGTAGAGCTTGACCGTTCCGTCCAGGGCGCCCTTCTTGACCTTGTCGCCGGCCTTGATGACCACGGTGTAGGAGATCCCTTCCTGAGTCGGCACGACGTCGGTGATGAATCCGGGGACGGAGACCTCGGCCTTGGTCACCTTGATGGCCGTCTGCGGCTTGTTGTTGTTGACGACGATGTTACGAGTGATGGCGTCCTTGCCCGGCGTGAAGTTGCCGAAGTTGACCATCTTGGGCGTCACGGAGACGCGCTCCCGCACGAGACCGGACACCGGCACCTCGATGGTCGGCTGCTGGGTCACGCCGGTCGCCACGCGGATCGGAGCGTTCAACAGGCCTTCCGGCGCGTCGGGGGTGATCGTGATGTGCAGCTTGTACTGGTCGCCCGGATGTCCGGCGATCTTGTCCTTGTCCCCGGCCGGCATCACCTCCGCTTTCACGTAGGGCTGGGCCGTCTCGGACACCGCCGGCTTGAAGGTCTTCTCCTCAGAAACCAGGATCACGTCGCGCGCGTCGGTGTCCCCCTTGACCAGGGCGAATCGCACGTAGGGCTGCGGGAGAATGTCGACGAAGGGCTTGACGGTGGCTTTGATGAAGAGATTGATCTGCGGACGGTCGGGATCGTTGGAGAGGACCAGGAGCGACTTCGAAATGGGGCCGGAGAAATTCTTGGTGTCCACCGACGTCACGATCTTGCCTTCCGCTCCGGGCTTGACCGTCTTGTCGAACGAAGCCACGGTGCATCCGCATCCCGGCCGGGCGTCGCTGATGATCAGATCCGACCCGCCGGTGTTTTTCACCATGAAGGTCGTCTCGATCATCTGCCCTTTGGGAACCGTGCCGGCTTCCTTGGTCTCCGGGGTGATCTCGATCTTCGGCGCGGAAACGGCCGCCTTGGGTGCCGGCTTCGCGGCGGCGGCCTGACCGAGGGCGACGCCGGACAGCGCGATCACTGCGGCCGCGGCGACCCCGGCCAGCTTCTTCATCTCGAACATTTCCCGCTCCTCCTGTCTCGATTCCAATGATTGTCCTGGCGTTCGGAAAGGTCCGGCGGGGAGCCGGAGCCGTCTCGCGTTCGTCGGTTACTATGCCGAAGGGGACAAACTACAGAAAAGTCGTGGATATTTCCAGAAAAAGGGGGGGCTCGCGGCCGCGGCATTGGCTTCGCCAACGGCGGCCGCAACGTTTCCAGACCGGAGCAAGCCGGGAGATCAGCACGGGTGATCTCGGCTGTTTGTTGCACTGCGAGCAAAAGCTCCGCCGCCGCAAGCGGTTGCGGCGGCGCAGGGCGCTCGCGACGCCGCTCCACACCCTTTTTCAGCAACCTGCTCGGGCCGTGGCGGCGTGAAGGTCCACCTGATTCGGATCGGCGGGACGGCCATGGTTCCCTTAGCGGCGCTCCTGACCGAATCCGGGCACACGGCGACGGGAAGCGATCTGGAGCTCTACCCCCCGATGTCGACCCTCCTGGCGGAGCTCAAAATCCCGGTGGCCCAGGGCTTTTCCCCAGAAAACGTCCCGGCGGACTGCGAGGCCGTGGTCGTCGGGAATGCCGCCCTCCGCGACAACCCCGAAGCCGCCGAGGCCGAGCGTCGGAGGCTGCCTGTCCTCTCCATGCCGCAGGCGGTGGCCCGGTTTCTGCTGCCGGGCAAGACCTCCGTCGTGATCGCCGGGACACACGGCAAGACCACGACCTCGGCCCTGACCGCCTGGCTTCTCCTCGACTCGGGACGGGACCCCGGGTTTCTGGTTGGCGGGGAAATGCGCAACCTCCGCCGGGGCTATAGGCTGGGCAAGGGTCCGCATTTTGTCCTGGAGGGGGACGAGTACAACGCGGCCTTCTTCGACCGCGGGCCGAAGTTCCTGCATTACCAGCCGTGGCACCTCTTCGTGGGCAACATAGAGTACGACCACGCAGATCTCTTCCCGGATCTGGCGGCGGTCGTCGAGGCGTTCCGCAAAGTCGTCGCGCTGGTGCCCCCCGAGGGGATCGTTGTGATCAACGGCGACGATCCCCGGGTCGTGGAGGTCGCCGGGCAGGCCCGCGCGCGCGTGGCCCGCGTCTCGCTCTCCGATCCGACGGCCGACTTCGCCGCCGCGGACGTCGCCTTCTCGCCGGAGGGGACGCAATTTCTCTTGGTCGAGGCGGGCCAACCCGTCGAGCGCCTCTTTTCCCCCCTCTACGGCCTGCACAACGTGGCCAACGCGTTGGGCGCGATCGCGCTCGTGCGGGGACTCGGGCTCTCGCCGGCCGAGATCGCCCGGTCGCTCCTGCGCTTTCAAGGCGTCAAGCGGCGCCTGGAAGTGGCCGGGGAGAAAAACAATATCCTTATTGTGGACGACTTCGCCCACCATCCGACCGCGGTCGCCGGGACCCTTTCCGCAGCCCGGATGCGCTGGCCGGGCCGGCGCCTGTGGGCCCTCTTCGAGCCGCGCTCCAACACCGCGGGTCGCAAGCTCTTCCAGGACGAATACGCCAGGGCGTTCGCCGGAGCGGATGCTCTGGTGATCGCTCCCATCTTCCACGCCCGGCGCCTGACCGCGGAAACGACGCTCGACCGGGATGCGCTGGTTGCCGGCTTTCGCGAAGCCGGCAAGCCCGCCTTCGCTCCGGCCGCGACCGAGGAGATCCCGGAGATCCTGCGCCGCCACGCGCGGGCGGGCGACGTCCTCATCCTCATGTCCTCCGGGGCTTTCGGGGGACTGCCAGAGAGCCTGGCCAAAGATCTCTGATTCGCCGCAGCTGCCGGTCAGACTGATAATGGCGGACAATCTCTCTCGCGTGAAAGCCATGAAGACAATCAGCGGCACGAGGTTTAGAACTCACTGTTATCGGATTCTGGAAGAAGTCCGGCGAGAGCAGAAGACGGTGCTCGTCACCAAGCGAGACCGTGCGGTTGTCAAGCTTGTTCCGGTACCAGGACGCGGGGTCCAGATCGTGGGAGACATTGGGAGCCCGGCTATCCCCCTTTTTGATTGGACGCTGAAGTAGTGCTCTTCATCGCGAGTCTTCGGCCGAACTGATTCGATTGGATCGCTCAACTCCCGGCGTCCCCCGCGTCAACCTTTCGGCCCGCCTCGCGTTCGTCCTCATCGCCACCGCCGGTCTCGCTCTCTACCTCTGGGGCGCGTTCCGGGCGCCGGTGGTCCTCTGGTCGGACAGCCGGATCGACATGGACTGGGCGCGCGAGGGCGCCGGGATCTTCAAGCCGATTCCACCGCCGCCCTCCGGCGAGCCGCTCGGCCATCCGCCCAAGAGCGGCTATCTCCTCTTCCTGCGCCTGGCGATGCAGGCTGCGCCGCCGCGCGGCGAGGCCCGTTCGGTCGTCCTCGTTCAATCGCTCCTCCTCTGGGCGTCCATCGCGGGCAGCGGCTGGTTTCTCGGGCGGCGCCTGGGACCCGGGGCAGGCGCGGCCGCGGCCATCCTCCTTTTCGCTGTCCTGCGCATCCGCGACGCGGCGAGCGCGGTGATGTCGGAGGCGGTCTCGGCGGCGATCTTTCTGCCGCTGGCGATTCTGGCGGTCTGGCCTCCCTCCCGGACCGCCGCGCTCGCCGCGGCCGGCGCGGGCGCCGCCGTGCTCTTCGCCATCCGGCCGGATTTCGGAGCGATCCTCTTTCTGCTCGCGGCCGCCGCCCTCCTTGCCGAAAAGCGCTGGCGGTCTCTGGCCGGCTATGCCGCCGGCTTCGTAGCCGTCGCTTCGCTGACATGGATCGCGACGCGAAGCGCCAGCGGCCCCGATCCCTTGCGCGGAGCGGGGCATCCGATTCTCGAGGCGAGCGCGGAGTACTACTGGCGGCCGGCGCTCCCCGACTGGCCGCGCGCGTCGGAGGCGGAGATGGGCAGGAGGGAGCTCGAGCTCGCCGCGGAGAACTGGAAGAAGCGGCTTGGCACGCTCGACTCCGACGGCCGCCGGGAGCTCGTCTGGCGAGCCTTTCACGGCTGGCTCGGAACCGAGTACTACGAGGCCGAATGGTCGCGCGCGTACCGGACGATCGACACGGCCTCCCGGGTCGTCACTCCCTTCCTGCTCCTCGCCGCCCTCGCCGCCCTGGCGCTTCCGCTGCCCGCCGCGGCGGCGCGGCTGTCCCTGGCGACCCTTCTGGCGCTCGGTTGCTTCACCGTGCACAACCTCGTCTTCGGCTCGAATCCCCGTTATCTCGCTCCGCTTCTTCCTTTTCTCGTGCTGCCGCTCGCCGCAGCCGGCGCCTCCTGGCGCGCGATGCCCGGGCCGCGCCGGGCCGTCGGTCTGCTTCTCTTCGTCCTGCTCCTCTGCGGCGCGTTCTGGCAGCGACAGATCCTCGACTGGCAGTGGGGAAAGATCGAGTCGGCGGGCGTCACGATCCGGCAGCCGATCGGCCAGGGAGCTCTTCCCGCCCGAGGCCCCGCGACACTCCACGTCCGGATCGCACCGCCGCTCGTTCCCTCCAATGCCCAGATTGCGCTCTCGGCCCGCGGCCGCGAATTGTGGTCGAGCGCAGTGCAGCTCGACCGCCGGCGCCTGGTCATCACCGTCGAGCTCCCCGACTGGCTTCTCGAAGCCGACGCGCGCGGGCCGATCGAGCTCGTGCTCACGTCGGCCGGGGACTACGGGCGATTCAGCTACGTGCTCTTCCCGGTCATCCCGCCGCCGTGGGGCCGCATGGCCCACCGCGACGGCGGCGAGCTCTCTCCCGCGACTTTCGTGAGCCGGGGCGCCCTCGACTGGTGGGCGCACACCGGAAACGATCCGCGGCCGGAATCAACGCGAGCGGGCGCCTGGCGCTGAGGGTCCCTGCGAGCCCGGCCGACCCCTTCGTGGTTCTCTGGTCACTCGCCTGCGGCGGCACTGCCCTGCTCGCCGGAGAGGGCCCGCTCGAACTCCCCGATCAGGCGGTCGGCGACGTCGGCGGTGCGGAACCGACGGGCCTCGGCGGGTCCGAGCTGCGACAGCCGCCGGCGCCGCGCGGAATCGGCCAGAATCACCTTCAAGGCCGCAAGGATCGCGGAAACTTTTTTCGCCTCGAAGTAGACCGCGGCCTCGCGGGCGATGTGGCGGTGACCGGGCGTATCGGAGAGGAGCGCCGGCAGACCGGAAGAGAGCGCCTCGAGGACCGGAAGCCCGAAGCCTTCCTCGGCATGGTTGGGACCCAGAAAGAGGTCGGCCGAACGATAGGCGGCGGACATCTCCGCAGGGAGCAGCCCGACGTCGTGTTTCGAAGAGACGCCGAGCGCGCGTTCGGCCTCGTGGACCGGTGTCGCGGAAACCCGCCGCAGCCGGAAAGAAACCCCTTCGGCCCGAGCCTGGAGAAGCGCCTCCAGAGCCTCCGGAACGCCCTTGACGTCCGCCCGATACGGACCGACCACAAGAATCGTCGGGCACGGCGCGTCGAATCGGCGATCCGTCTCCGGCGGGAATTCGCCGGGATCGAAGGCCTGACCGATCATCGCGACCTCGTATCCCTCGCGCGCCAGACGCTCCGCGATGTGCGGAGCGATGGCGAGCTTCCGGGTTCGCTGCCCGTACGCGGCGCGGATCTCTTCGTTCTGACGCGCGTAGAAGGTGAAGTCGGCCTCGTAACCCTGACAGAGATGGAAGACCGGGCCTCGCGCGCCCCGGACCGCCGGCGCTACGGTCGTCCAGAACGTGGCCACACGGACATCCGCGTCGAGGAGAGCGCGGGAGGCTGAGAAGTCCCCTTCCTCCCAGCACACGCGACGAAGCGGAAACCAGACGGGAGGAGGGCTCGGCGAGACCAACGTGACGTCGAGGCCGCGCGCGGCCAGCTCCTCGGCCTGCTGGAAGACGACGCGCTGACCTCCGGAGATTCCGCTCTCCGGAACGAGGTAGGCGATCCTCACGGCGACGTGCCCGGTGTCTTGAGAAAGAGCGTGTCGTGGGGCGGCGACTTCTCCTCCTCCGGGCGTCCGTCGCTGTAGTAGTAGAGCGAGACCGACTTGCGCGTCATGCCTTCGGGACAGGACAGAGGCCTCGGGTGGCCGTGGTACGAAGAGTCGGTCGTCGCGAAGATGACCGTCCGGTTGAAGAGTGGCAGGATCGATTTCTCCGCACGCTCCTGTTCCCGGCCCCAGAGCTCGAGGTGCCCCCCGTACTCCTCCCGCCAATCCTTGTTCAAGTAGATGAGCATGTTGAGCCGCCGGTCGAGCTTCAAGCGGGGATGCCAGTTGAAGTCGGCATGGACTTTCAGGAACCCGCCGCGAACGATCTGGTGCAGCCCTCCGCCCCCGAACTCGGGATCGGGCACCAGCCCGGCGATTCCCGTCGCCTTTTCCAGGAAATCGAGCATGGGGTGAGCGTTCATGGCCTGCAGAAACTGAGTCACCGCCGGATGGATGTCGAGCAGGTTGCCCAGGTTTCCCAGCTTCTGTTCGCGCTCGTTGTCGAAGCACTGCCACCGCGCGTCGCGCGGCGAGGGAAACGCGGCGAGAATCTGGTCCAGGACGTGATCGGGGAAGAGACGGTCGAGGACGAGGTGCGGGAAGGGCCTGGCCGAGGCGAACGTGCCGCGGAGATTCTCCGGATCGGCGCGAAGCATCAGCTCGACGGGCATCGGAGCGCAGACTATGGCACGGGTCCCCGGCGCTCCCACCGGTAGCGCGGCGAAGCCTGAAAATCGATCGTCAGCTGCGGTGAATAAGTGGTCCATCCTTCGGGCGATTGGTAGCGCAGCATCAGTGAGAGCACGCCCGGCGACGTTTGATATCCGCCGTCGCGAGGAACCGGGAACGCCTCCACGCCGCGGTCAAAGACGAGCCAGTACCGTCCT
>DATFTF010000008.1:0-2515 GCA_035262245.1 Thermoanaerobaculia bacterium | reverse complement strand
TGGCTTCGCCGACAGCCGCCGACGCCCCGGCCGGATCGGCGTGCGCTCCGCCGGGCGGCTCGGGGACGATCTCGTCCGTCACGCCGAGCTCCTGGAGGTCCCGGGCCGTCAGCTTGAGCGCCTCGGCCGCGTCCTTCTTGCGACCGGCGTCCTTCCAAAGGATCGCCGCGCACCCCTCCGGCGTGATGACCGAGTAGATCGAATGCTCGAGCATCAGGACCCGGTCGCCGATGCCCAGCGCGAGCGCGCCTCCCGATCCGCCCTCGCCGGTGATGATGACCAGGATGGGAATGCGGAAGGACGCCATCTCCCGGAGATTCACGGCGATGGCTTCGGCCTGGCCCCGTTCCTCCGCGTCGATGCCGGGATACGCCCCGGCGGTATCGACAAACGAAAGGATCGGGCGGCCGAACTTGTCCGCGAGCTGCATCACGCGCAGCGCCTTGCGATATCCCTCCGGCCGGGGCATGCCGAAGTTGCGCCGGATCTTCTCCTTGGTGTCGCGTCCCTTCTGGTGGCCGACCACCGCCACGGGACGGCCGCGGAACGCGCCGAAGCCTGCGACGATCGAGGGGTCGTCCGCGAACTTGCGATCGCCGTGAAGCTCCACGAAGTCGGTGAGGAGCGCGGCGACGTAGTCGGTGGTGTAGGGGCGCGCCGGGTGCCGGGCCACCAGCGTCTTCTGCCAGGGGGTCAGGTTCGCGTAGATCTCGCGGGAGACCTTCTCCAGCCGTTCCTGGAGCTTCTCGATCTCGCGCCGGTGGCTGGCGTCGTCGGGCATGGCCGACAGCTCCTCGATCCGCCGGCGCAGCTTGACGATCGGCTCCTCAAACGCGCTTTCCTCGCCGTTCATGAGGACTCCAGTCTATTTCCTTCTATCCGAAGGCCCAAGGCCGCCGACGGGCGATTATAGCAGAAATGATATATTCACGAGGCTACATCAAATCCTGCGGGTCGACGTCCGTGGCGATCTGCGTGCCGGCCGGAGGGCGCTCGGGCACGCAGGCTTCCAGGGCCGACAGAAGCGACCGGCGGTCGGGCGCGCGCAGCAGGATCTGAAAGCGCCACTTTCCCTGCAGCCGCTCGAAAGGAGCCGGAGCGGGCCCCGAGATGCGCACACCCTGCGGACCGCCGAGGGCCGACTGGCCGATGCGCGCCGCGGTCTCGGCTGCCTTTTCCCGGTCGGCCGAGGAGATCACGATCTGCGCCAGCTCGGAGAAGGGCGGATAGAAGAAGGCCTCGCGGAAGGCCAGCTCGCCGGCGGCGAAGCCGTCCATGTCGTGCTCCGCGGCCCGCCGGATCGCCGGGTGCTGGGGATGAAAGGTCTGCACGTGCACGGTCCCGGCCCGCGTCCCGCGGCCGGCGCGGCCGGCCACCTGGGCCACCAGCTGGAAGGTCTTCTCCGCCGAGCGAAAGTCGGGGAAGTTCAGAATCGTGTCGGCCGAAAGAACGCCGACCGCCGTCACTCCCGGAAAGTCGTGACCCTTGGCCACCATCTGCGTTCCGATGAGGCAGGACACGCGGCCGGACAACATTTCCTCCACGACCGCCGCGGCGCCGCGCCGCCGGGCCGCGTCGCGGTCCAGGACGGCATAGGGGACGTTGGGAAAAAGCTCCGCGAAGCGGTCAGCCACCCGCTCGGTCCCGGCGCCCACGGCTTCCAGGAGCGAGCCGCCGCAGTCCGGACAAAGCGCGGGGCGCGCCGCGCGCTCGCCGCAATAGTGGCAGACCAGCGTCCGTCCCCGGTCGTGCACGGTGCGCGCGACGCTGCAGCGGCTGCAGCGAAACTCGTAGCCGCAGTCCCGGCAGAGCAACAGGGGCGCAAAGCCCCGCCGAGGCTGCAGAAGAATGGCCTGCTCGCCGCGGGAAAAGACTTCGGTCAATCGCTCGACGAGCGGCCTCGAAAAGAGGGGAACGCCCTTCTCGTCCGGCCGGAACGGCTCCCGGCGCAGGTCCACGACGGATACGTCGGGAAGAGGACGCCGGTCCACGCGCTCGGGCAGTCGCAGGAGCTTCAACCTTCCCTCGCGCGCGGCGTGCCAGGCTTCCAGGGACGGCGTGGCCGACCCGAAGACGACGGTCGCTCCCGAGAAATGGGCCCGGATGGCGGCGACCTCGCGGGCGTCGTAGCGCGGAGATTCGCGCTGCTTGTAGGAGGCATCGTGCTCCTCGTCGACACAGATCAGGCCGAGGCCGCGAACGGGGGCGAAGATCGCGGAGCGCGCGCCCACCACCACGCGAGCCTCACCGGAGGCGATGCGCTCGCGCTCGTCACGGCGCTCGGCCTCCGTCATTCCCGAGTGGAGCAGCGCGATCCGGTTGCCGAAGCGGCCGTGGAAGCGGCCCACGGCCTGCGGGGTGAGGGCGATCTCGGGCACGAGGACGATCGCGCCGAGGCCCCGCTCCAGCGCCGCGGCACAGGCTCGGATGTAGACCTCGGTCTTGCCGCTGCCGGTCGGCCCGTACAGGAGGTAGCGGCCGCCGCCGGAGTCCATGGCCCCGACGATCGCCGCCG
>DATFTF010000007.1:0-4070 GCA_035262245.1 Thermoanaerobaculia bacterium | reverse complement strand
TTTCCCCTCCGCGCGGTAGGCCTTGACGCCCTCGGCGTGCGCGCGCAGGAGGTGGTGCGCGACGAGCGGAGCCTCGAAGGCGCTGCGGTGCCCGGGAGCAAGCTTGCCGTGGAGATACCCGCCGTCGGCAACGACCCACGGCTCGTTCAACGTGGCCCACAGAGAGACGCGGTCGTCGAGCGCCCGGTACAGGACGCGCGCATAGTCGGCGAACCAGGCGGCGATGTCAGGGTTTGTCCAGCCGCCCCGGTCGTCGAGCGCGGCTGGCAGGTCCCAGTGAAACAGGGTGACGGCCGGGTGGATCCCCGCCGCGAGCAGACGATCGACGAGTCGCTCGTAGAAGTCCAGTCCTTTGCGATTGACCGTGCCCCGCCCTTCCGGCAGGATCCGGCTCCAGGCCACGCTGAAGCGAAAGGCGTTGAGCCCCAGCTCCCGCATCGCGGCGACGTCGTCGGCGTAGCGCCGGTAGAAATCGCATGCCACGTCTCCGGTGTCTCCCCCGGCGACGAGCCCCGGCGTGTGGGTGAAGCGGTGCCAGTTGCTGGGACCCGCGCCGTCGGCGAGCGGCGAGCCTTCCACCTGGTAGGCGGAAACCGCGGCGCCCCAGAGAAAGTCGTCGGGAAAGAGAGACGAGGCGTTCGGCGAACTCAACGCGGGCTAGCCTATCCTCCGCCCCGCCCTCCGGACAGAATCCCGTTGACCGATTCGAGCCGCCGCTCGAGCACGCGGCGCAGCCGCGCCACCTCTCCCTCCGCGGCCGCGAACCGCACGCTGTCGCCCTGAAATTCGAAACGCATCACCGCGTCCCGATCCTCGGCCACGACGCCCAAGAGGCCGGCGCGGTAGGCCCGCATCCACTCCGGCGAAGGCTCGGAGTCGAGATGAACCCGGTAGTAGGAGCGCCCCTCCGTCGCCGGTCCTTCGGGAACCGGAGGCTCGGGGGCCATCGAAACCCGGTGCGTCGGAGGCGCCTCACCCGGTCGCCTCCGGATCGGCTTTCGGTATTGCGGACGTCTGGGAATGTTGCGAAGCCTCCCGCTGGCTCCATTCTGTCACGTCCCTGTCAGGACTTCCACGGCGTCAGGGGTTCGGAGCCCCGAATGTCCCCGCGGACACGATGGTGAATCGATCTGGTCGCACCCTCTTTCGGAACTCGGCATCCGCCTGCTCCCGCGTGACCGCTTCGACCAGGCCGGGGAAACGATCCAGATAATCGACGCCAAAACCGTAATACACCGCGGCGTCGATGGCCGAAGCGATCCCCGAGTTGGACCCCAGATCGACCTTGAACTTGCCGATCCGCGAGCTCTTCTCCTCGGCCAGTTCTTTGCCGGTGAGGCCGCTCTTCAAGAACTTCTCGATCTCATCGATCGTCGAGGACACCGCGGCGTCACGGCTCTCGGCCTTGACCGTCAGTGTCGCAACGAACGGCCCGGCGACGTGGGTGGCGTGGAACGAGGAGTGAATCCCGTATGTGAGCCCCTCGGTGTCCCGGACTCGCACGCCCAGCCGCGAAGTCAGGGAAGATTGACCCAGCGCGGAATTGGCCAGCGTGCAGGGCAGATACCCGGGCTCGATGCGCGTCAGATCCGAGGGACAGGCCAGCACGACGTCGGCGCTGGCCTTGTCCGGCATCTCGACGGTCTCCGCTGCCGGCGCCGGAGGGGGTACGGCGCAGACGGGAAGCTCCCGGGGCGGGCCGGAGCGCCAGGAGCCCAGGCGCTTCTCCAGTCCATCCAGGATCCGTCCGGCCTCGACGTCTCCGACGACGACGAGCTGCAGCGTCCCGGCGCCGTAGCGGCTGGCGTAGAAGCCGGCGAGATCCTCCCGGTCCAGCATCTCCACCGCGGCGATGCGCTCTTCCCCTCTGAACCGGTGATAGGGATGGCCGACGGGATAGATCCGGCGCGTGGCCGCTTCGTAGGCCCGGACCGAAGTCTGGTCCTGCTGCTGCCGGATGGAGCCGACCAGCCGCTTCTTCTCCTTCTCCAGCTCGTCCCGGGGAAAAATCGGGCCGGTGAGGATCTCCTCCAAGAGATCCAGCAGAAGCTCGACGTCGCGCGAGAGCGCCGCCCCGCCGATGTCGAGACCCACGGGATCTGAAGCGTCGGCGGAAAAGGACAGTGAGGCGCCGCGACTCTCGAGCCTCTCGGCGATCTCGAGCTTGGTCGAGCGCTCGGTCCCCTTGAGCAGCTCGCCCGCGGTGACTCCCGCGATCAGGCGGCGGTCGGAAGGGGCGAAGAGTCCCCCGGCGTTCATCGACCCGGAGAGGGCCACCGTCGGATTGAAGTGATTCTCCAGGACGAAGAGATTGGCCCCGTTGGACAAGCTCCGGCGGGAAATCGCCTCGGCGAACGGGCGTCTCCCGGCGGATGGAAGAGCGCCCGAGCGCAGCGGGTTCCTCACGGCTCCTGCGCCTCGGCCGCGGAATCGCCGCCGACACCCGTCTCGCCGGCGACGTTCCTGGGCAGGAAGAGTCCGGCGGTCAGAGCGTCGTCCTGGAAGCAGGTGGCGGCCACGCGCCGGATGTCCTCGCGGGCCACGCGGCGGACGGCGGCGGGATAATCGGCATACCAATCCCAGTCGGCCACTGCGATGGCTTCCGACAGCGAGGCGGCAATTTGGTCCGTCGAGTCACGGTCGAAGACGACTTCGGCCTCGATCTGCGTCCGGGCCTTCTCCGCCTCCGCCTCTGAAACGCCCTCCCGCGCCACACGCGCCGCCTCATCGCGGATCACCGATTCCACGGCCGAAGGCTCGACGCCCGGCCGCACCGGCGCGAACACGGAGAAGAGACCGGGATCCTTGAGCTGCCATGGAACGACGGTGACCGAGAGGGCCAGGCTCTTCTCGACGAGCGCCTGGTACAGGCGGGACGTAACTCCTCCCCCCAAGATGTTTCCAAGGAGAGCCAGAGCCGGCGTGTCCGGATGCCGGGCCTCGACGCTGCGCCAGGACAGCGCCGTCCACGCCACCTGACCGACCCGCCGGACCACGAAACGTCGTTCGCCCTCCTGGGGAGGCTCTGCCGTGTAAACCGCCGGGATCGGCCGCGCCGAGCGTGGAATCGCCCCAAAGTGACGTTCCACGACGGCCAAAGCCTCCGGCTCGCCGAAGTCTCCGATCACCATCGCCGTGGCGTTGTTGGGATGGTAGAAGACGTCGTAGAACTCCTTGAGGCGCTCGGTCGAAACGGCCTCGATGTCGCTTCTCCACCCGATGGTGGGATGGTGATAGGGGTGCTCGCGGAATGCGGTGGCGAAGGTGAGCTTGTAGAGCACCTGGAAGGGAGAGTTCTCGCCCCGCTCGAACTCGTTGCGGACGACGGTCATCTCCGGTTGCCGGTCGGCGTCTCGCAGGAGAGCGCCGCGCATGCGCGAGGCCTCGATGCGCACGGCGTCCTCCAACCGATCGGAGGGTATCGTCTCGTAGTAGTTGGTCCGGTCGAACCAGGTCGTGGCGTTGAACCGCGCCCCCATCGATTCCAACACCGCGGCGACGGCCGTTCCCTTCTCACGGTTGTATTCGGGAGTCCCCTTGAACATCAGGTGCTCGAGCAGATGCGTCGCGCCGGTGTACCCGACCGCCTCGTTGCGGCTCCCGACGTGGTAGACCACGGCGAAGGTCACCACGGGAGCCACACGGTTCTCCAGGAGGACCAGCCGCAGCCCGTTGGACGCCAGGCGCCACTCGCGGAACCCCGACTTCTCCCGGACGAACTCGAAGCCGGCGCCGCGGGAAGAGGATGTTCTGGAAGCCGCCGTCCTCTTTGCGCGCTGGGCTCCGGACTTCGGGTTCACCTACCGTCCTCCCGCCACGTCTTCGGCGCCGTCCACGCCCAGAACGTTTCCGGAGATCCATCCGGCGCCGTTGGCGCAGAGAGCCACCAGCGCAGCGGCGACGTCGGCGGGAGTGGTGAGCCGTCCGGCGGGATGCATCCGTCCCATCCGATCGATCATGTCCGCGTTGCCCGGAATCTTGCGCAGGGCCGGTGTGTCGGTGATCCCGGCCCGCAGGGCGTTGACCGCCACGCGGCGCGGAGCGAGCTCGACGGCCAGCTGCCGCACGTG
>DATFTF010000006.1:0-5819 GCA_035262245.1 Thermoanaerobaculia bacterium | reverse complement strand
TTGCGGTACGAATGAGCCCGGAGGGCCGCTGTGCCCTACCTCGCCTTGCGCCCGTTGGCACCGGGTGGTATGCATTTGTTCAACAGCTCCGAGATATTCCCGGAGGCCCGACGACCACAGATCGAACAATCGCGAGGCTCGACTCTTCACATCCGGCGGAAGGAGGACCCGATGCCGTCTCACGACTGGAAGATCGGCGCCCTGGTGTTTGCGGCTCTCGCCTCCGTGCCGGGATCGGCCCCGGCCCAGATCGGCACGACCGTTCCCAACTGGACCGTGCCCGCCGCGTCCGCGACGCCTTCCGGCCGGATGACGACCCAGGGTGACGTGACCTATGCGAGCCCCTTCGTCGGCGTGAAGCCGTGCCGGATCGTGGACACGCGCGGGCCGGCCGGGCCGTACGGTGCGCCGGCGCTCTCGGCCGGCACGCCGAGGAACTTCAATCTCCTGACTGGCCCCTGCACCGGATTCCCCCCGATGGGGGTGTCCGCCGTCTCGCTCAACATCACTGTGACCAACACACTGGGCCCGGGATTCATCCTGATCTATCCGATGGGAGGCACAAAGCCCGTCGTCTCGACCTTGAATTACGTGGCCGGCCAGACCGTGGCCAATGCGGCCATCGTGCCGCTCTCGGACTTCTTCGACGTCACGGTCTCCGCGGGAGTCTCGGGGGCCGACTTGATCATCGACATCAACGGTTACTTCGCCTTCGATTTGAACGACGGCAACACGAGCATTCTGGAAGGGGTCTCGTCCTCCGCCCTCGTCTACGTCATCAACAGCTCCACCGGGCAGGGCGTCATCGGACAAGCCTTCGGAACGGGAGTCGAAGGGCTCTCCGGACCAGGAATCGGAGTCAAGGGCGCTTCCACTCTTTCGGACGGCGTCGTCGGTTCGACCAACAGCAGTGCGGCGGACATGGCCGGCGTCCTGGGAATCGACGGCACGGGCACTCCGAACCAGAACTCCGGGCACGCCTCGGCCGGCGTTCGCGGAGCGAGCACGCAACACATCGGCGTCTTCGGCCTGTCGGAGGCAAACGCCGTCGCCGGCTATCTGTTTTCGGGAGGCGTGACCGTGGCCCGCGGCTTTCTCGGGACCACCATGGGCACCGGCGCCGGAGGGGCGACCGGGCCCTGGGGCGTGTTCGCCCAGGGAGATTTCGGCGCCTCCGGCGCGAAGCACTTCGTGGAGCCTCACCCTTCCGATCCCCATCGGGTGATCGTCTACACCTCGATCGAGGGACGGACCGCGGACACCTACTTTCGGGGGACGGGGCGTTTCGTCGACCACGCGGCAGTCATCGAGGTGCCCGAGGATTTCCGCATCGTCACCGACGAGTCCGGTCTGACCGTGCAGATCACTCCGATCGGCGGGCCGGCCTCGACCTGGGTCGAGACCCGTGACCTCTACCGCGTCGTGGTGCGCTCCTCGAGCGACGTGGAGTTTGACTACCTGATCCAGGGAGTGCGCCGGGCCTTCAAGGACGTCCGGCCCGTGCAAGTCGGGTACGAGTTCGTCCCGGAGTCCGCGGACGAGACGATCCCCGCGTATCTTCCCGAGGAATCCCGCCGGCGCCTCATCGCCAACGGAACCTACAACCCCGACGGAACGGTCAACAGGGCGACGGCCGAGCGGCTCGGCTGGACGAGAATCTGGGCGCAGCGAGAGACGGGCGGGAAATCCGCGAAGGCGCCGAGCGTCGGGCGCGATCCCGGCGCCCCCGCGGAATAGCGAAGATCCCGGACATCACTCCTTCATGCGGGTGATCTGCGAGATCCAGTTGGGCTCCCAGGTCTTCCCTCCGTCCTCGGAGAAAGACTGCTCGAAATGCGCCGAGTTGCCCGTGACGTCGGACCAGACATAGCGCACGATGATCGACTTTCCCTCGAAGGTCTCCTGGTCGTAGAACTCGCCGCGGCCGTCCTGCCAGCGGCCGACCGTGGGCGGCCAGTCGAAGGTGCCCTTCTTCGCGTTGGCCCAGTAGATGCTCCATTGACGCGACTGAGGGTTGTACAGGCGGATCGTCAGACCGTCGACGTCGGTGTTCGTCCCCGGGCTGTGGACGTGGAACTCGTCCATGGACGCGCGCCCGCCCAAGATGCTTCGGGTGATCTGGGTTCCCTCGAACTCCACCCATTCGTGCGAGCCGGCCAGGGGATGCACCAGCCTCTTCAAGGTCGCCTTCCAGTTGCCGATCAAAGGATCGAAGTCGCGTTGGCCGTCGCGTAGGGCAGCGTTGCCCGAAGACGACGCTCCCGCCTGCGCGGGCGGCGATTGGGCGAGTGCGAGCCCGGCTCCCGCCACCAAGACGGCGGCCGCGGCGAGAGAGAACCTCGAGAGTCTCATTGTCCTCATGTTCGTTTCCTCCGACCGCCCGGGTTGTCGTCGGGGCGGACCTCTGCGAACATACGGCGGATATGGAGCTTGAAAAGGTCCACTTTTCATGCAATTTCTGATACCACTTGCGGCGCGCGGCGAGCCCCTGTTCCGCCAGATCTACGCCGGCCTGCGGCGGGCCGTCCTGGCCGGCAAGGTGCGGGCCGGCGAGCGCCTTCCTTCCACCCGCGATCTCGCGGAGCAGCTCGGCGTCTCGCGCACGGTTGCGGTGCTGGCGTACGAGCAGCTCGTCGCCGAGGGCTTCGCCGTCGGCCGCGTCGGCTCGGGAACGTTCGTACCGTCCGAGCTCGTCGCGAGCCGGCCGGGCGGCGCACGCAGATCGGCGCGGCTGAAGCTGTCGCGCTACGGCTCCTTCGCGGCTTCCACCGGCCGCTCGATCGTTTTCCCGGAGCCGCGGAGATCCCCGCTCCCCTTCGACTTCGCCTACGGGCGAAGCGTCGTGGACTGCTTTCCCTTCGACCAGTGGCAGCGCATCCTTCACCGGCGCGCGCGCAAGATCCGCGTCCGCGAGCTCGACTACGGGCCGGCGGAGGGGACCGAATCGCTGCGGGAAGCCATCAGTACCCATCTGCGGAGATCCCGCGCCGTGGTGTGCGACGCCTCGCAGGTGGTGGTGGTCAACGGGTCGCAGCAGGCGCTCGATCTGATCGCTCGGGTGCTGATCGAGCCGGGCGAGGGCGTCGCGATCGAGGATCCTCTCTACCAGGGGACGCGGGAGGTGCTGCGCGCCGCCGGCGCCCGCGTCTGGGCGGTCGCCGTCGACCGCGAGGGTCTGGATCCGGACTCTCTGCCCGACACGGCCCGAATCGCGTTCGTGACACCCTCACACCAGTATCCGAGCGGCGCCGTTCTTCCGCTCCAGCGCCGCCAGAAGCTCTTGCGCTGGGCCGGCCGCAGGAACTCCGTGATCGTCGAAGACGACTACGACGGCGAGTTTCGATACGACGGAAAGCCGCTCGAATCCCTGCAGGGTCTGGACACCGAGGGGCGGGTCCTTTACGTGGGAACGTTTTCGCGGACGATCTTCTCGGCCCTTCGGATCGGCTATCTGGTCCTGCCGAAGTCTCTGGTGCCGGCCTTCTCCGCCGCGAAGTTTTTGTGCGACCGGCACACGGCCACGCTGGAACAGGAGACGCTCGCGGAATTCATCCGCACCGGAATGTACGAGCGTCACCTGCGCCGCGTGCGCCGCCGCAACGCGGCGAGCCGCCGGGCTCTGCTCGAGGCTCTTCGCGAGCACATGGGCGACCGCATCGAGGTGACCGGAGACGGCGCCGGCGCTCACGTCGTGGTCTGGCCTCGCAAGCGCACTTCCGAGGAGGCCGCGGTGGCCGCCGCGGCCGCGCGCGGAGTCGGGGTCTACGGCATCGGACCCTATTTCTTCAAACGGCCGTCGCGGCCGGGACTGATCCTCGGCTACCCGCGCCTGCGGGAGGCAGACATCCGCGAGGGCGTGCGGCGCCTGGCCGAAGTGTTGTGAGGAAATGCTGTCCGGCTTGATGCGGACTACGGCTGAACCTTCTGTTTCATTCGACTCTGTTCATGGAGGTACGCGCCGATCGCCTGGGCGGCCTCGCGGCCATGGCCCAGGGCCAGGATCACGGTGGAAGCGCCGGCCACGTTGTGGCCGCCGGCGAAGACCCCCTTGCGGGTCGTCATCATGGTGGCCTCGTCGACGACCGGCGTTCCGTGGCGGGTGGTGGTCAGGCCCTGCGTCGCCTCGCTTATCCCCTGCATCAGCCTCCGGTCACCCCAAAATGCCATGGCACGGCGATTGCTGAAATGCCTGCCGGAGACTTTTGTAGCGAAAGTTGTCGAAAGCCGTTGAGGTGAGATCCATGAAGACCCCGGACGGTTCCGTGCTGCGCTTTTCGGCAGGCCTCGGGCGCGTCTCCACTGACGTCCTGGCGGTCGACCCGGGCGTGGTGATCCCGCTCTCCCGAGCGGTGGTCTGCGGGGAGGACCACGTCTACGACGGTCGCCGGTTCGCTGTTTGCCCCAACTGCACCGGCCAGGATCGCCTCCTGCTGGAGGATCTCCTCTCCCACCGGCTCCGGTTCGCGTACTGACCCGGTCGCCCGGCGCGAGATCTCCTACTTCCCGGCTTGCGAGCGAAGGCGCTGCAGCGCCTCCGCGCCGTTGCTGTTGGCGGGGTTCAACTTGAGCGACTTCTCGTAGCTCGCAATGGCGCGCTCGCGCTGTCCGTCTTCGGCGTAAGCCTCGCCCAGGCTGTCGTGGACGTTCCAGGAATCGGGATGCGCGGCGACGTTGACCTCGAAGACCGCAATCGCGTCCTTGACGCGCTTGCTGGCGAGAAGCCAGTAACCGACGCGGTTGACCTGCTCCTCGGTCAACGCCGCGGAGGGCTTGCCGTTCTTGCCGAGGCCTTCGTCGACCGCGGCCGATCCCCGAGCCAGGATGTCCTTGAACCAGGTCCTCGACGGAGAGTCGTAGTGCTCGTAGTGAATCCAGGCGTACTCCGGACGCTTGCCACCCACCGCCGCCTCCAGGATGTCGGGGATGATGCCGTGCCCGTCCAGGCTGTTGGTGAAAATGACCACGCCCGACTTCTCCTTCGGCCGCCCCAGAACGAAGCAGTGGAAGCCGCTGCCGTTGTCGCCCCAGTGCCAGACGGCGATGCCGTCGGGGTTCTCTTCCAGGCCCCAGCCGAGTCCCCAAGCGAGCTCGCGGGAGAGACGGCCGGGCTTCTTGTTCGCGCAATTGGTGCAGCTCTCGTCGACCTGGATCTGCGGCCGCAGCATCTCCGCGCGCGTCTTCTGACTCAGCCCTGTTCCGTCGAGAACGGCGGCCAGAAAGCGCGCATAGTCGAGCGCGGTGGTCTGAAGGCTCGCCGCGGCGTTGCTCTCCGCCGGCCGCTCGAGCTCCCGGGGGATCCCAATCGCGTTGTGGCCGGTGGCCTTGCGTCCCTCGAAGCGCCGCTGCCAGACGTAGCTCGAGTCGGCCATATGGAGCGGGCGGAAGACGAGCTCGTCCATCACCGCCTCGAGCGTGCGGCCGGTTGTCCGTTCGACCGCCTTCTGGAGATAGACGAAACCCTCCCCCGAGTAGCTGAACTTCTCGCCGGGATCGAAGAGGATCTTGAGAGGCTCACCGCCCGGACGCCAGTTGGGGAATCCGGTGGTATGGGAGAGAACGCGCCGGACCGTAACCGCGGAGATCCGCTTGTCGCGGACATAGTCGCCCGGCAGGTAGCGCTCGACCGGAGCGTCCAGATCGATCTGGCCTGCGTCGACGAGCTTCAAGACGGCGTAGGCGAAGACCGGCTTGGAGAGCGAAGCGGCCTCGAAGATGGTGTCGTCGCCGACGGCTCCCCCGGCGGAAGCATCGCGGACTCCGAAGGCGCGGTGCCATGCCACTTGCCCGCTGCGTACCATGGCCATCGACAAGCCGGGCAC
>DATFTF010000005.1:0-9613 GCA_035262245.1 Thermoanaerobaculia bacterium | reverse complement strand
CTTCCCCTCTGGGGACCGCCAGACGTGCGAGACGGCGAGAAGCTCCGGTGAGAGGGGATACTCCCGCGCAATTGTCCAGTCGCGATGGATGTGGTCGCGGGTGAAGACCGCGTCGCGCCCGGCCCGGCGGATGGCCTGTTCCATCGGATCGGCGGAGACGCTCTGGCTTGCGAGGATGGCGTATTCGAGCACCTCGTGGACCCTCTCTTCCAGCTGAACCGCGCCGCCGGCGGGAATTACCTGTTCGTGCTCTCCCTGGACCAGCGACCTCACCGTCATCCGGTTTTCGGTCAGTGTTCCCGTCTTGTCCACGCACAGGACGGTCGCCGATCCCAGGCTCTCGATGGCCGCGACCCGGCGTGTCAGCACTCTGTTGCGGGAGATGCGCCACGCTCCCAGAGCGAGGAAGACCGTCAGCACGATGGGGAACTCCTCCGGAAGGATGGACATCGCCAGCGTGAGCCCCGCGAGGAGGCCGTGGATCCAGTCGTTGCGGGTCGCGGCGTAGAGAACGACGACCGCGACACAGAGCGCGATTCCGAAAGCCGCCAGGATCTTGACGACGCGGCGCGTCTCCGTCTGCAGCCGGGTGGCTTCGGGCGCAATCGAGCTCAACGAGCGGCCGATCCGGCCGACTTCGGTGTGTACGCCCGTGGCCGTGGTCCGCGCGATCCCCTGGCCTTGGACCACGAGGGTGCTGGCGAAGAGGTGCGGCTGATCGTCTCCACCCGGGCCGGAGGGCGGGGTCTCTTCCGCCTCGGGGAGCTTGCGAGCGGGGACTTTGCGAACCGGGACCGATTCGCCGGTCAGGAGCGATTCGTCGGCGGAGAGGCTCATGCCGGCGACGAGCACTCCGTCGGCGGGCACGCGGTCTCCCTCCGAGAGAACCACCAGATCTCCGCAGACCACCTCCCGGCCCGGAATTCGCCTCTCCCCGCCGTCGCGGATCACCAGGGCCCGCGGACTCGCGAGCTCGCGCAGCGCGTCCAAGGCGCGCTCGGTCTTGTGTTCCTGGTAGAGGGAGATGGCGACGACCGCACCGATCGATCCGAGCAGCACCAGCGCCTCGGCCAGGTCTCCGAGAAAAAAATAGAGGGAGGACGCCGCGAGCAGAAGAAGAATCATCGGCTCTCGAACGATCTCCAGCGCCAGCCGAACGATTCCGCGTCGCCGCGCGGCGGGCAGCTCGTTGTACCCATCCCGCGCCAGACGCAGGCTGGCCTCGGCCTGTGTCAGACCCCGATGCGCCGAAAGATGGGCGTCCGGCAGGTTCACCGCGCCGGCCGCGACGGAGACTCCACGACCAGAACCGGCACCCGGGAGCGGCGAAGAATCTCGCGGGTCGTGCTGCCGAGAAACGCCATCCGCATTTCGCTGCGCCCGCGGCTGCCAACGACGATCATGTCGAATCCTCTAGCGGCGACGCGGGCGAGCTCGATCGCCGGCCATCCCCGCAGCAGCAGCATCCCGGCGCCCGGTATGCGACCGGCCGCCGCCGCCAGGCGTTGCCGGTAGTGAGCGTCGAGGCGCCGGCGCAGCAGCTTCGGTTCCAGACGCACGAGAGCCGTGCGATCCTCGGCAACGGCGGCGAAGAGATCTCCCGCCGGCCGCACGTGGGCGACGGTGACTTTCGCGCCGGTTCTCGCGGCCAGGCGCGCGGCGCTGCGCAGCGCGCGTCGGGAGGCCGCGGAGAAATCGACAGCCACGAGGACTCGAAGTCTCTTGGGCATAGGGCCCTCCTTTGCGGGTCCGCGACGGGAGGTTACTCTGCCGAGCGAAGGCGGACTATGCCGACTTCTTGCTCGAGCCCTTCGCCGGCTGGCAGATCGCCAAAAGGGCCTCGACCACCGTCCGGTGGATCTCCGCCGAGCCGCGAGCCGCGGCGCGGCCTTCGGACGCCCCGGCAGCCACGTCGCTGACCGAGATGATCCCGACCAGGCAGCCGCTGACGTCGACGACCGGGAGACGGCGAACCCGGCGTAGGGCCATCGTCTGCAGAGCCTCCTCGACTTCGTCCGACGGCCTGCACACGAAGGGGTGCGGGCTCATGACCTCGCGGACACGGATGTCGCCGGGGAACCGGTTCTTGCGCGCCAGGGCCATGCAGATGTCGCGATCGGTGATCATGCCGACCGGCCGGCCGTCCGAATCGAGCACCGGCAGCGCGCCGCAATCGTGATCCCAAAGAGTTTGGACGGCGTTGACCAGCGTCGCGTCGGGAGCGCAGGACCGGGCCGGAGACGTCATCACATCCTGGACTTTCATGGCCAACTCCTCGAAGTCATCGTCCCTCGCTGTTCTGCTACGTGCTTGATGAGAATGCATCAGCGCACGCGTGAGGCGGACGGCGGAAGGCGGGAGGCGGGAGGCGGGAGGCGACTTGGATGTGGCGTCCAGCCTTGGTCCGCGGCGCGCGAAGCTCCCGCAGTAACCAAGGGAGGACGTCGCGCGCCGCGGGGAGCCGGAGCGGAGGGAGCGATCAGGCTCGCCGTCGAGGCCCTTTGGCCGAGCGGCGGGCCGGTGCGCCGAAGGCGCAGATCGCGAGCGCAGCGGAGGCGACGTTAGTACGCGATCCGGCGCGAGGGAGGAAGGATGGGACGGCGGCCGATGCGAACGCGGGCGTCGACGACGCACGTTCCTTTCGCCAACACCTTGACCGGGTTTAAGTCCATCTCACGGACTTCGGGGCAATGCTCGACCAGGGCGGAAACCCTCAGGAGCAGATTTTTCAGGGCCTTCTCGTCCGCGCGCGGGGCGCCGCGGTAGCCGCGCAGGAGCGCCGTGCCCTTCACCTCGTCCAGCATCGCGGCGACATCGGCGTCGGTGACCGGATGCAGGCGAAAGGCGACGTCGGCGACGAGCTCGACGAGCGTCCCGCCGCTGCCGTACAGGACGAGCGGTCCGAACGTCGGGTCCTGGATCACGCCGACGATCACCTCCACGCCTCCGGGGACCATGGCCTGGATCTGGAAGTCGGTCAGCCCGGATCCCAGACGCTCCTTGAGATCGCGGCAGGCGGCCAGGACGGCGGCTTCGTCGGCCAGGTTGAGACGCACGCCGCCCACCTCGGTCTTGTGGAGGATGGCCGGCCCGACCGCCTTGATCGCCACAGGGAAGCCGATCCTTCGCGCCGCGGCTACAATCGCGGCCTCTTCCCGAGCGACGGCCGTCTCCGCTGCGGGAATCCCGAACGCGGTGAGAAGCTCCTGCACGTCGGCCGGTCCCAACCATCCACCGCCGGCCTCGAGTGATCGATCGACGATCGCCCGCGCGGCGGCGACATCGAGGTCCTCGTAGGCGGGCAACTCGCCGGCAGGCTCCGAGCGCCACTCCCCATAGGCCGCCGCGCGGGCCAACGCGAGCGCTGCCGATTCCGGGAAGGGGTAACAGGGAATCTGCGAGAGAGCCGGCGGGGTGCCCTTGGCGCTCATGAACGTGGCCAGAACCGGCTTGTCCGCGCCCCGTGCGCCTTCGACGATGGCGGTGGCCACGGCGTCCGGATGGGTGGCGATCGGCGGGATGAAGATGGTGAGGACGCTGTCCACCGCCTCTTCGGCCAGGAGGATCTTCAGTGCCTTCCGATAATGCTCGGGCGGCGCCGAAGCCAGCATGTCCACGGGGTTGCCCACGCTCGCCGCGGAGGGGAGAAAGGCGCGAAGCCTTCCCGCGGTCGCCGGGGAAAGCTGGGGAAGCTGCAGGCCCTGGGCCTCGCAGACGTCGGCCGCCAGGATGCCGGGGCCGCCGGCGTTGGTCAGGATGCCGACGCGGCGCCCGCGGGGAACGGGCTGGTGCGCCAGGAGCGTGGCCACGTCGAAGAGCTCCTCCAGCGTCTGAGTCCGGATCACCCCGGCCTGACGAAAGAGGGCGTCCACCACCGGGTCCGCCTCCGCCAGCGCTCCGGTGTGCGAAGAGGCGGCGCGCGAGCCGGCCCGCGAGCGCCCGGACTTGACCGCGACGATCGGCTTCTTGTGCGCCACCCGCCGGGCGATGCGGGAAAAGCGGACCGGATTGCCGAAGCTCTCCAGGTACAGGAGGATCACGTCGGTGCGCGGGTCCTCCGCCCAGTACTGAATCAGATCGTTGCCCGAGACGTCGGCCTTGTTGCCGACGGAGACGAACGTGGAGATTCCCAGGTTGAGCCTGGACGCGTAGTCCAGCAGGGCGAGGCCCAGGGCTCCGCTCTGCGAGGAGAGAGCCACGTTGCCGGCCGGCGGGTAGATCGGGGCGAAGGTCGCGTCCAGACAGATGTCCGGATCGGTATTGACCAGGCCCATGCAGTTGGGTCCGACCATGCGGATTCCGGCGGCCCGAATCTTCTCGACCAGCGCGGCCTCGCAGCGCCGTCCTTCCTCGCCGGTCTCCGAGAATCCCGCGGTGATGACGATGATCGCCTTGACTCCCTTGGAGACGCAGTCGTCGACCGCGGCGCCGACGATCTCCGACGGAACGGAGATCACGACGAGATCGACGGGGCCGGGGACGTCGGTCAGGCACGGATAAGCGGGAACGCCCAGGATCGCTTCGGCCTTCGGGTTGATCGGGATGACCCTTCCCCGGAATCCATTCGAAACGAGATTGAAGAAGACTTCCGCGCCGATTTTTCCCCGCTCGCGGCTCGCTCCGATGACGGCAACGACTTCGGGCTCGAAGAGCAGCTTCATCGACGCCGCGGCGGCGCGCTCGGAGCGCTCCGCGAACCTTTCCTCGTAGCGCGCCGTGGGCGTGATGTCGAGCACGATCCGCTCGACGCCGTCCTCGATGCGCCGATGGGTGGTGTCGAATCCGCAGTTGCGGAAGACGTCGATCATGCGGCGGTTGTGGCCGAGGACTTCCGCTTCGAAGGTGGTGATTCCGTGCTGCCGCGCCACGTCTGCCAGGCGCTCGAGCAGGCGCGTCCCGACGCCCTGACCCTGCAGCGCGTCCTCCACCGTGAAGGCCACCTCGGCCAGCTCCGGCCGCCTGGGGTCGCGGAAGTAGTGGGCGACCGCGACGATGCGGCCCCCCGCCTCTCCGACGAAGGCGAAAAGGCTGTCGTAATCGACCCGGCAAAAGCCCTCGGCCCGGTCGGAGTCGATCTTGGGGACCGAGAAGAACCGAAAGTACAGGCTGTCCGGCGAAAGCCGTTGGTAGAAAGCGAGGAGGGCGGGAGCGTCCGACGGGCGGATCGGCCGCAGGCGCAGAGTCGAACCGGAGCGCAGAACGACGTCGCGCTCCTCGTGGGCGGGATACTCGGCCACCGGGGCGGCGGACGGCGGGGAATCTGCGAGCTTGATGGACACGATGGTTTCTCCGACGCTACCTTCGCGCGCGTCGGCTCCCGGGGCGCTGATTCGAACGCATCATACTGCGCCGCGCGCGTCGGCCGGACGCCGCAGGTCTCCGCGCCTCAGGCTCCGTCTCGCTGGCTCTCGCCCTCCTCCGGCCGGCCACAGATCGCGCGGTAGGCTTCGACGATCTCGCGATCGGCGAGGGCCGCCACCCTCCCCGACCATCCCAGAACATCATCGATGGACAGGATTCCGACGAGCGTTCCGCCGTCGTCTAAGACCGGGAGCCGCCGGACGTGCTCCCTCTGCATGGTCTCCAACGCCGTCCCCAGATTGTCATTTTCGCGGCAGGCGTGAATCGGGCTGGTCATGACGTCGGCCACCGGAAGCTCGCTGGGGGAGCACTGCGCCGCGCCGAGCCCGACGCAGATGTCGCGGTCGGTGATCATTCCCACCGTGCGGCCCCGCGAGACGACCGGCAGCGTGCCGCAGGCGCTCTCGGCCATGAGCACGGCCGCCGCTCCCAGCGTCGTCGCGGGGGTGCAGCAGACCGGGTGGCGCGTCATCACCAAACGCACTCGCATGACGGCATTCTGGATTGCCGGAGCGCGCGGCGCTTGATGCCGACGCACCAGGATCGTTCGCCCCACATCTGATGCGTTTGGCTCATTGTCTCGGGCGCGGCCTCGGAGAGCATCGGGGTGGAGGCCGGCAAGAAAGCCAGGAACGACCATGGCCAACACAATCGCACCGCAGCTGCGAGTTCTTCTTCCCCTGAAGCCCAAAGACGATCTTGGCGACCTGACGCGCGTGCTTCGCGCGATCCTGGCTCCGGGGGCGACGCATGCGCGGCGGCTCTACGTCCATCGGCCGGTGGAGACGGAGTTCTTCATCCCGGAGACCTACGCCCGCCTTCCGGAGATCGCCCAGCTCGAGTTCGACGCGGAGAACGCGACCCGCGCGGAGACCGAGCGCGAGATGGAGCCGCTGGCGGCGGCCGGTTTCGGCGTGAGCGCGGAAGTCGTGCGCGGAATTCCGACCGAAGAGGTCTTGCGCGAGGCGAGCCTCTGGCGCGCGGACCTCGTCGTCGCGCGCACCCGCAGCGCGATGGCTCAGGACCGAAAGATCGGAGGGATGGCCGCCGCTCTCCTGCACCACGCGACCTGCGGCGTGCTGCTGTACCGGGACGTCCCGCCGGATTATCGCGTGCGGCACGTTCTGATTCCGACCGATTTCTCGAGCTCGGCGCGCCAGAGCGCCGACTGGGGACTGGCTCTGGCCGATGTGACCGGCGCCCAGCTGTACCTCCTGCACGTGATCGCGCGCTGGAACAACCGCCATGGCATTCACCAGGACGAGCTGCTGAATATGGCCGCCGCCGAGCTCGAGCGCTGGCAGGCCCGCGGAAACTCTCTTCCGGGACGGCTCATCGAGCACGGCCAGGTCCTCGAAGCATCCACGCCCGCGGAGGGGATTCTCGACTACGCGCAGAAGAAACGGATCGACCTGATCGTGATGTCGGCCACCGGACTCTCCGCGGTCCGGGCGGCGCTCCTGGGATCCAACACGCGTAAGGTCGTGCGCGCCAGCCCGTGTCCGGTCCTCGTCATCCCCACGTTCAACCGAGTGTCGGTTCAGAGCTTCCTGGACCGCGCAAGGTTTTTTCAGGCAGAGCCGGAACTGGCGCAAGCCTGGCGGTGTGCCGGATGAAAGCAGCCCCGGGAGGAGGAAGATGACCATGCCGCCTTCGAACAGCGTTTCCCGCAACCCGGCAACGACGCAATCCGGACGGTCTTCGAACTCCGCTCCGGCCAGAGCCCGTCAGCGCCTGGTGCGCGACCTGATGACCGAGAAGGTCTATACCCTGCGGCCCAAGGACGATCTGGCCACGCTCTACGATCTGATGGACAGCCGCCATGTCCGCCACGTCCCGGTCGTGGACGCCGACGGCGAAATCGTCGGGCTCGTCACGCACCGAGATCTTTCGCGATCGGCCCTGGGGCCGCTGGACGATCTGCCCCTGTCGGCGGAGCGAGAAGAGCTGCGGCGGCGCAAGGTGAGAGACATCATGGCGACGGAGCCGGACACCATCGAGCCGGACGCGCCGCTCCAGGATGCTGCCCAGATGCTGCTGGAGAACAAGATCGGCTGCGTGCCGGTGGTGGAAGGCCTTCACCTGGTCGGGATCCTGACCGAGGCCGATTTCGTCCGCGACTACCTGGAAAGGGGTTGACCGATGCGAAAACGCCGCTTCGGAGTCGCTCTTCTGACCCTCGTCGCACCGATCCTGGCAGCGGTGACCTTCGCCGCGGTGGAGATCGAGAAGTTTCACCGGGTCGAAGACCGGGTCGCGATTGGAGGGCAGCCGACCATCTCGCAGATCGCCTCGCTTGCTCCGGAGGGGTTCCGCACGGTCATCAACCTGCGGGAGCCCTCCGAGCACGATGCGGCAGCGGAGGAGTCCGCGGTCCGGGACCTGGGAATGGTTTACGTCAACATCCCGGTCCGGACTTCGGATCCCAAAGACGGAGAGGCCGACCAATTCTTGAAGGTGACCGCGGACGCCCGGATCTATCCGGTTTTCATCCACTGCGAGACCGCCAACCGGGCCGCGGCGTTCTGGATGATTCGGCGGATCGTGGTGGACCGCTGGAGCCGGGAGGCGGCTGAGAAGGAAGCACGGGAGATCGGCCTGAAGAGCCCGAGCCTCCGGGATTTCGCGCTCGACTACGCGAGGCGGCACGGCTCCCGGGAAGGCTGAAGGTGTTCGCGCGAATCCTCGTGCCGGTCGATTTCTCCGCCCGCAGTCTCCGGGCGGCGCGCTCTGCCGCCCGCGTGGGCCGGGCGGGCCGGACCCGAGTCACTCTCCTGCACGTGATCGAGAAGATCGAGGACGCCGACGGGCGTTCTTTCTCCGCGTTCTATCGGAGGCTCGAGCGCGCGGCCCGGGATCGCATGCAGGCCTTCGTGGAAGTCTTCCAGAGGCACGGCATCTCCGTGGATGCCGTGACGCTCTACGGCAAGCCGGTCAACGAGATTCTCCGCCTCGCCGCTGAGAGCGGGTCTGATCTGATCGTCCTCTCCTCCCATAAGCTTCCACTCCGGCACGGTCAGGGGTGGGGGACTGTCAGCTACAAAGTCGGAATTCTCGCCCGCTGTCCGGTCCTCCTGGTCAAGTAGGCGGCGCTACCCGGTTCCGTCCGCCCGGGTTCGGGCTATCGTTGAGCGGGAGTCCGTTGCTGCGATGAGGTGCGTCGCCCGGCGTCGAAGACTCGGCCTCGCCTGGATCGCTGCGGCCGCGCTCGCCGCGCGCCCGGCCGCGGGGACCGTTCTCCCCGATCGGAAGGACGCCTGGATCCGCGTCGAGACCGCGCACTTCACTCTCTTTGGAGACGCCGGCGCCGTCCGGACCCGGGAGATCGGCCTGGAGCTCGAAAAGTTGCGGTCCGTGCTTTCCCTGCTTGAGCCCTCCGCCCGCAGCGCCCCGGTGCCTACTCTCGTTTTCGTTTTCAAAAGCGACGCCGCCATCGCTCCCTACAAGCCGCTGTACCTGGGTAAGCCCACCGGCGCGACCGGGTTCTTCGAAGGCACGTCGGAGGGCAACTTCATCGCGCTCACCGCTTCCTGGACCACTGACCCCCGTCCGGTGGTGTACCACGAGTTCCTGCACTACTTTCTCCACAGCAACTTCCCGCCCCTGCCGCTGTGGTACGAAGAGGGGCTCGCCGACTTCTACAGCACATTTCGGGCGACCTCGTCCGCGGCCGAGGTCGGCCTTCCGGCGGAACGGCACGTCGCGTGCCTGATGCGCGAAGCGATGATGCCGCTCGACCGCCTGTTCGCCGTCTCACGGGACTCGCCGGAGTACAACGAGAGATCCCGCCAGGGGATGTTCTATGCGGAGTCCTGGGCCCTGGTTCACTACCTGATGGAGGGAGCTCCCCGCCGCGCGGGGCAGCTTTCCCGTTATCTCCGCCTCCTCGAACAGGGCACGTCGCGGGAGCGGGCATTCCGCGACGCCTTCGGTGTCGAAGAGGCCGTCCTGCAGGGAGAGCTCTCACGCTACGTCCGCAAGTTGAGCTTCCCCTACCGGCGCTTCGCCTATGAGGACCTGAAGCTCCCGAACCGGACAGCCACGTCGCCGATCGATTACGCCGAGACTCTCTGCCGTCTGGGCGACCTCGCGGCGCACGGTTCGCCCGAGCGCCTGCCCGACGCGGAGGCGCACTTCGAAGCCGCGCTCGCTCTCGACCCCGCAAGCGCCGCGGCTCTGGGGGGACTCGGTCTGATCCGGCTGCGCCAGGAGCGCGCCGCGGAGGCGCAGGAGCTCCTGGACCGCGCCCTTG
>DATFTF010000004.1:0-5362 GCA_035262245.1 Thermoanaerobaculia bacterium | reverse complement strand
AAGACGCAGTCCGCTCTCCTGGAGGCCATGAACGAGGGGGCGGTCACCGTGGAGTCCGAGCGCCGCGTGCTGCCCCAGCCCTTCATGGTCGTGGCCACGCAGAATCCGGTGGAGTACCTGGGGACCTATCCGCTCCCCGAGTCGCAGATGGACCGCTTTTTCCTGCGCCTGGCGCTCGGGTATCCCACCGAAGCGGAGGAGAAGATGCTGCTGCGGCGTGGGGGCGCGGAGAAGGCGCTGGCCGCGGTTCCTGCGGTGCTTGGGGCGGAGCAGGTTCTGGAGCTCCAGGAGAAGGTGGAAACGGTGACGGTGTCCGAGCGGCTGCTCGCCTACATCCACGCCATCGTGCAGGCAACGCGGAAGGCCGGCGATCTGCGGCTGCCGGTCTCCACGCGGGGCGCGCAGGCTTTCTACCGCGCGGCGCAGGCCTTCGCGCTCCTCCAGGGAAGGAACTTCGCGACGCCGGACGACGTCCAGAGCGTGGCCGAGCCGGTGCTCGCCCACCGCATCCTCTCCGTCGCCTCGGACGGCTTCGGCGCGGGAGGCCGCGAGCGGGAGATCGTCAAGAAGATCCTGGCGCAGATTCCGGTGCCCGTTTGAGGATTCAAGATTCAAGATTCAAAATTCAAAATTGGCGGCGCACACGAGGCAATCTTGAATCTTGAATTTTGAATCTTGAATCTCCAATGAATCACCCACTCATTCCCGACTGGGAAATCCGCATCACCAACTTCGGCCTGGGATACATCCTGATGTGCCTGGTGGTGGCCATCGGCGCGACCAATACCGGCAACAACGGCCTCTACGTGGTCCTGGCAGGAATGCTCGCGGCGATGGTGGTTTCCGGCGTTCTCTCGCGGCGCAACGTGCGCGGCGTGTCGTGCGCCATCGAGCCGATCGGAGAGGTCGTCGCGACCCGGCCGGCGGCGCTCAAGATCACGCTGGAGAACCACCTGCGCGCCACGACGGCCCAGGCGCTCTTCTTCCTGCACGAAGGTCTGCCCGGGCCGCTGTGGATCGAGCCCCTGAAGCCGGGGGAGAAGCGCCAGGTCGTCGTGGAAGGCGTCTTTGCCCGGCGCGGCGTGGTCCGCCGCCCGGATGCGGGGCTGCTGTCGCGCTTCCCGATCGGTCTGTTTCGAAAGTACCGCCGGGCCAGCCTCGGAGGAGAGATCCTGGTTTACCCGCTGCCGGAGCCGACGCCGATGCCGGAGATTCCGCCGGAGGATGCCCGGGGCGGGCGCCCCCATCCGCGTCGGCGCGGCGGGGGGTTCGACATACGCACGCTGCGCGACTTCGTTCCGGGGGACGACCCGCGGGATCTTCACTGGAAGCAGTCGGCGCGGATGCGTCGGTGGATCGTGCGGGAGCGCGACGCCGAACGGGACCGGGTCGTCGTCTTCGTCATCGACAACGGGCTGTCCGATCCGGCCGATCCGGCGAGCCTCGAGGCGTTCGAGCGGGCGATCTCCCGCTGCGCCGCGCAGGCCATCCTCCTGCTGTCGCGGGGAGGAGAGGCCGGCTTCCACGCCCGGGGCGTCAAGGTGCCGGCGTCCTCGGGGCGCGGGCAGCGCGCGAGGATCCTGGATGCCCTGGCCCGGTTGGAGCCCGTTGCTCTCCAGGGCGCGCCGCCGTTTCCTCCGCTGCGGCGGGGAGACCTGCGCCGGGTGGTCACGTGAGCGCCGGAAGGCCGGCCCCCGCTGAAGTGCCCTCGGGGCTGCGCGCGGCGTACGTTCTCGCGCTGGCGCTGCCGGCGGTCGCCGCGCCGCTCCCGCTCTTCTGGACCGACGGGGCGTCCCCCTTCGCCCTGGCCCTCTATGTGGCCGCCGTCGCGCTGCTCTGGTGGCGCGCGCGGCGCGGCGACCCGGTCCGCGTTTCCGACGGGTTCCTGAATGTCGTCGGGCTCTCCTATTTCCTCTTTCTGGCGTTCGAGATCGCCCGTCTCCACCACGGACTCCTGCGATCGGTCTCCCATCTGCTGCTCTTCACCGCGATCGCCAAGCTCGCCTCCCTGAAGCGCCCCGGTGAAGCCCGCACGGCCTTGCTCGTCCTCTTCCTTCTCACCCTGGCCTCGGCGTCCTCTTCCACCCATGTCGCATCGCTCCTTTACTTCGGAGCGATGGCTTTGATGGGCTTCCGGGCCCTCTGCCGCCTGGCGGTTCTGGCGGACTTCGAGGAGGCGCCTCCGGAGCACATCCTGCGCTCCGTTCCCACCGGAGGGCTCGCTCTCACCGCGGTCGCCGTGGCGGCCCTGTTGACCGTTCCTCTCTTCTACGCGCTCCCCCGCCTGCGTTCGCCCTTTGCGCTGGGGCCGGCGCGGCTGGAGGAGTCGCTCTCGACCGCGCTCACCGCCGACAGAGTGGATCTGGAGACCTTCGGGGCTGCCAAGCGGAGCGATCGGGTCATCCTCTCCATCGACGTCGACACGCCCCGCATCCTGGGGAGCGTCCTTCGGCTGCGCGAGTCGGTCTTTACCGTTTATCGCTCCGGCGTCTGGACCCGCGCGCCGTATGCGAAATCGGACCTGCGCCGACCCGTTGCGCCGGGGGAACGGCTGGTGCCGGCCTGGGCTCCGCCTCCGCGCCGCGGCGCCGTCGGGCGGGTGTCGATCGACTTGAATCTGTTCACCAACGGATTTCTCTTCCTTCCCTACGGAGCCTCCGGGCTCAGGATGGAGCGCGGATTCCCGCACGGGTATCCCGACGGCGTGGTCCAGGTCGGAGGCATGCGCCGCTCGATTCGTTACGGAGCGACCGTCGGCTCCGGAACGCCGCGCGGATTCGGGACCAGCGCGATCGATCCGGCCCTGGTCCCCTCGGAAGTCCGCGACTACGCGCTCCGCCTGACCGGCGACCTGTCGGAGCCGGCCGAGATCTATCGGCGGATCGAAGAGCACTTGAACGCCCATTTCGTCTATACGCTCGATCCGCCGCCTGCCTCCGGCGACCCCGTGGTCCATTTCCTCCTGCGCTCGAAGGCCGGGCACTGCGAGTACTTCGCCTCGGCCGCGGCGCTCATGCTCACCGCCCGAGGGGTCCCTGCGCGGCTGGTGACCGGCTCCTACGGAGGAGAGACCGGCTTTCTCTCCCGGTCCATCGTCGTGCGGGGCGACAACCTTCACGCCTGGGTGGAGGCCGATCTGGACGGCACGGGTTTCACGGTGCTCGATCCGACTCCCGCAGCGGGCCTTCCCGCCGCGACGCGTCGCGTCTCGTGGCTCACGCGGCTGACCAGCCTGGGGAGAGAGATCGAGTTCTTCTACGACCGCCGCATCCTGGGCTTCGACTCTCTCGATCAGGCCGCCGTCTTCGACGCCGCGCGGCAGACCATGGACTCGGCGGCCGGGGCGGTCTCTTCCTGGAAACAGGCCTGGAAGGACGTTCCGTCCGCCGCCGGGGGATGGGCGCTCGCGGCGGCCGCGGCGGCGGTGTTTCTCTTCTTCGGCGCCGACCGCTGGCGCCGCCGCCAACGGCTCTCCGCGCCGACGAGGGCCTACCTCGCCCTGCGCCGGCTCGCTTCGCGCAGGCTCGGCGATCTCCCTGCCTCCGTGCCGCCCGCCGAAGTGGCGCGGAGAATCTCGCAAACTCTCCCGACGGGGAGCGAGGACGCCGAGGCGATCGTGCGGATCTACTGCGCCGACGCTTTCGGAGGCGTCAGTCCAGGTTCGCTGCAAGTCAGAGAATTGCGGGAGCGACTGCAGCGGCTTCGAAGAGCAGTCTAAAGTCTATGGTCTAAGGTCTAAGGTCTAAGAAATCCTCCCGAACTTTAGACCTTAAACTTTTAAACCTTAGACCTCATAGATCAATACGCGTTCCGGTGCGTGAAGCCGTACCGCAACGTCATCCAGAGAATCTTCAGGTCGAGCGACAGCGACCAGTTCTCGATGTAGTACAGGTCGTACTCGATCCGCTTGGTCAGACTGGTGTTCCCGCGCCAGCCGTGCACCTGAGCCCATCCGGTCATTCCCGCCCGCACGCGGTGCCGCAGCATGTATTGCGGGAACCTTTCCTTGAACTCCCGAACGAACTCCGGGCGCTCCGGACGGGGGCCGACCAGGGACATCTCTCCCGACAGGACATTGATGAGCTGCGGCAGCTCGTCCAGGCTCCACCGCCGAAGCAAGCGTCCGACACGGGTGCGGCGCGGATCGTCCTGCGAGGCCCAGGTGGGACCCGATCCGTCCTCCGCGCCGGGAACCATCGATCGGAACTTCACGATGTCGAAGGAGCGGCCGTCCAGGCCCATTCGGCGCTGGCGATAGAAGATCGGGCCGCGGTCCTCCAGCCGGATGGCCGCGGCGATCGCCGCGAAGAGCGGCGACAGGCCGACCAGGGCGCAGGCCGAGAGCGCCACGTCGAGTCCGCGCTTGACCAGGCTCATCCATCCGGTCAGCGGGACCTGGGTCAGGTGGACCACCGGCAGGCCGTCGAAATCCTCGACGCCGGCCCGGAAGGTGATGTGCTGGAGAAGGTCGGGGACCACACGGACGTCGGGCACCGTCCGGCCGACGTCCTGCAGGACCGCGAGCATGGTGCGGTGCGCCTCGAGCGGAAGCGCCAGAAAAACGGTGTCCGCGCCCATTTCGTCCGCAACGCGACCGGCTTCCTCGGTGGAGCCCTTGACCGGAACGCCCCGGTAGGATTTCCCGTTGGAGGCGGGCTCGTCGTCGACCAGAGCGACGGCCCGCAGGCCCGCCTCGGGGTGCTCCAGGAGCTTGTCGATGACCGCGCGTCCCAGATGTCCGGCTCCGACGACGAGCACCTGGCGGACGCCGAAGCCGTGGCGCCAGGCCTCCTCGAGGTAGCGGCGAATCGCGGTGCGGCCGGCGAAGACGAAGAGAACGTCGGCGCAGAAGAAAAGGGCCAGCACCAGGCGCGAATAGGAGAAGCCGCGGTAGAGCGTCGCCAGCGCGGTCAGGAGGAGCGTGGCCAGTCCGGTTGCGCCGAGAACCGCGAGGCCCTCGTCGATGCGGGAACGGTGGCGGCGGACGTGGTAGAGCCCGTAGAAGTAATAGACGACCGGCCACAGGACCGCCATGATGGGGAAGAGGCGGTAGTAAGAGCCGGCGTCGGGCACGCCCTGGGTGGCCGGCACGATCTCCGCGCGGAAACGGAGGCCGTAGGCCGCCACCAGCGCGGCGAAGGTGGCCGCCAGATCGGAAGCCAGGAAGAAGAGGGAGATTCTGCGGGTGCGGATCATGGAGAATCGGATGATCGGGTGATCTGGTGATCGGGTGATCGAAGCATCGATGTCAATTCGCGGCTGAAGGCCTCTCGGAATCGATCGGCGGAAAAGCGCAGAGCGGAATCCCGGAGGCGATTGTAGTCGAAGCGCGTCGCCGCGGCTCGCCGGACGGCGTCGGCCA
>DATFTF010000003.1:0-2599 GCA_035262245.1 Thermoanaerobaculia bacterium | reverse complement strand
CGCCACGCTCCGGCGAAGAATTCCTGTCCCGGAAATGCGAGGAGCGCCGCCGTCCCGGCAAGCTCCACCCAGCGAGCGAAGACCTCCCAGAGCGGCAGCCGTCCCGAAGCGTCGAGCCCGCCGGCGAAATACGCCGCGAGCGCCAGGTTCATCACCATCATGCCGACGATTCCGGCGAACAGGAGGCGGGCCGCGCTCCGATGGGACGCCTCTCGATCGATGCCCGCGCGGTGCGACGGATCGACCGGCCGCGCCCGGTACCCGATCTCTTCGATCGCGGCGAGAACCGCCGAGAGCCGAACCCGGGCGGGATCCCACCGCACCGTCGCGCAATGGTCGGCATAACCGACCGACGCCTCGATCACTCCCGGCACGGCGCGCAGCCGCCGCTCGTTGACCCAGAGACAGGCTTCGCAGCGGATTCCCTCCAGGTGCAGCCGCGCCTCGCGGTGAGGGCCGTCGGCGCGGACGAAAGTCTCCTGGAGATCCTCGCGGTCGAAGACCCGCGGGGAGACCTGCGCCGCTCGAGGAGCCGCCGCGGGAGACGAGCGCAGCTCGTAATAGGCCTCGAGACCTCCGTCGCGGATCGCCTCGGCCACCGCCCGGCACCCCGCGCAGCAAAAGTCCCGCGCCGCGCCGAGCACGTCGCTGCGCCACGCCGTCCCCGGAGGCACCGGCAGCCCGCAATGAAAGCAGTCGGCCGCCGCGACCGCTACGAAAGGGTTTGGGGCCAGCCGGCTCGAATCCGTGCCTACGCTCGCGCGAATCCGACTCTTCTATCAGACTCGCGGCGGTCGCGCCAACGAAGACCCGTGCTTTCCTGCCATAGACTTGTCCACACTCGCTCGAGACATGACCTATGCCCGCTGACTGGCCGATCGCCCTCGCGCTGATCCTTGGACTCATTGTCCTCTTCGCGGCTGCGATCTTCTTCGCCGTGCGCCTGAGCGGCCGTCAGCAACAGAAGGCCCTCCAAGAGACGAACGCGGAAACGGTGTGGGCGGCCGCGCCCAAAGACGTCCCCGACCGTTCGGGACTTCTCTACGGGGTCTGGGAGGTTTCGTGGCAAGCCGTCGTCATGGTCGTCCGAGATCAACGGGACGAGGCCGTGGGCACGATAACCAAGAGAACGCTCAACACGACGATCGACTCCGGGGGCACGGTCTACCGCAGCGTTCCGCGAATGACCTGGCGGGGCGGCGCGGACCTCGTCGCCGACGGAAGAGACGGTTCGAATCCCGCGTCCGCGATCTGCTCGTTCCGCCTCGCGGGCGGCATCGGGCACCGCGTTGCGCAATACACTGTTCCCGGCTATGGCGTGATCGAAATCCCCATCCGCTACGCCTGGCCGTGGAAGCGCTCGCCGACGCTTCTGGTCAAGGACGGCCAGCCGATCGGCGAGCTCTTCACAATCGGCGCTCCCGCTCGCAACGACGGCCGAGCGCTCGTGCTGCCGCAGGTGGTTCCTCTACCCGCACGCCTCTTCATCCTCCACACCGGCGCCGGTCCGCCCGCGAGGACCAGGTAGCCGTTCGTCGGAGCAACGGCGGGCTGGCCGGCGTGGGCCTACTTGAAATACCCGTTGACGTCGACGAGGAAGTCCGCCGAGCCGCTCCCCTGGCCGAGGAAGAGCGCGATGTCTCCCAGTGGCCCGACGGTGACCACTGCGTTGCAGGCGCGGGTTTGACCCGGACTCCAATTGAGCGTCGAGACGAGCGGAATGGTCATGCCGGCAGGAAAGACGCGAGCGTCTCCGGGAGCCGTCGGCTGGGTCACGGTCAGGTTGAGGGAGACGGCGATGGCGTCGCTCGGGATCCCGCACTGGCCGTCCACGACGAAGCTGCGGACATCGCCGGCGACGAGGGCGGGGCCTCCGTAGGGGCCCGTCGGGCCTCGCGTATCGGCAACGCGGCACGGCGTTACGGTGTAGTAGCCGAGCCCGAGGCTCAAGCGGCCGATCTTGAATCCGTAGTATTCGGTGAACCAGAGAGCATTGGCCGGCCCTGCCGTGATCCCCAGCGGCGTACTGGCGCTCGTGGGAATCGGAAATTCGGTGACCGTTCCCCCTGTGGTGATCCTGCCGACGTTGTTGCTGCCGGATTCTGCGAACCACAGGGCCCCGTCCGGTCCCGGAGCAATCCCTTCCGGCACGCTTCCGCTCGTCAGTGGAACCTCGGTGATCACACCCGCCGTCGTGCTTCTTCCGATCCTGTCTCCGGGTTCTGTAAACCAGAGGGCGCCATCCGGCCCCGCGGTGATGCCGGCAGTCGTGCCGCCGCTCGGTGTTGGGAACTCGGTGATCGTTCCCGCGGTGGTAATCCGGCCGATTTGACCGGGGCCCTCTTCTGTAAACCACAAGGCGCCGTCCGGACCGGTGGTGATCGAGGCCGGCGACGCGCCGACCGTCGGGATCGTGAATGCGGTTAGCGAGCCCGCCGTCGTGATCCTGCCAATCTTGTTGAGGGCCTGTTCGGTGAACCAGAGGGCGCCGTCGGGACCGGAAGCGATGCCTGCGAAGAAGCTCCCCACACCCGCGACGGGAAACTCAGTGATGACACCGGCTGTCGTAATCCGGCCAATCACCCCGTCTTCCTCGGTA
>DATFTF010000002.1:0-7116 GCA_035262245.1 Thermoanaerobaculia bacterium | reverse complement strand
TTGGGATTCGATCCCTCGCAGGTTCTTACCGCCCGGCTTTCGCTGCCCGAAGCGCCCTATGCCCGGCCGGAGCAGGTCGTGGAGCTCTACCGATCGCTTCTCGAGCGCGTCCAGGGTCTTCCGGGCGTGCGGGCGGCGGGCGTCTTTCGGTGGCTTCCGCTGGCCGCTCCCATCGGCGACTGGGGCCTCATGGTCGAAGGCTACGTCCCGCCGCCGGGCGAAAAGGCCAAGGGGGACTGGCAGGTCGCCTCCGACGGGGCGCTGGAGGCGCTGGGAGAACGCATCGTGCGTGGTCGCGCGATCGCGGCGACCGACACTGCGCAGTCTCTTCCCGTCGTCCTCATCAACGAGGCCATGGCCCGGATGTACTGGCCCGGCGCCGACCCGATCGGCAAGCGTATGCGCATGGGCTCGAACAATCCGAATCGTCCCTGGATGACGATCGTGGGGATCGTGCGCAACGTCCGCCACAACGGTGTGACCGCTCCGATCAAAGGAAAGTTTTACGTACCCTACGCACAGTTTCCGCTGTCGGTCGGACGCGCGATCCGCGGCATGACGCTCGCCGTGCGCACCTCGGGTCCTCCGCTGGCGCTGGCCGGCGCGATCCGGGCGCAGGTCCGGAGTCTCGATCCCAACCTTCCGATGGCCGACGTGCGCACGATGACCGACGTCGTGGAAGCTTCCCTGGCCACGCAGCGCTGGACCGGCTTCCTCCTCTCACTCTTCGCCGGGCTCGCCCTTCTTCTTGCGGCGGTCGGCATCGCCGGAGTCCTGGCCTACCTGGTAAACCGCGGACGCCGGGAGATCGGCATTCGCATGGCGCTTGGCGCGTCCCGGACCCGCGTGTTGTCGCTGGTCGTGGGCCGCGGCATGACCTTCGCCGCCGCCGGCATCGCGTGCGGCCTCGCCGCGGCGCTCGTTCTCGCCCGGCTGCTGGCCGGGCTCGTCTACGGCGTCACGCCGCGCGATCCTGCGACGTTCGCGGCGGTCACTCTCCTGCTCGCCGTCATCGCCGCTGGGGCGTGCGCCATCCCGGGACTGCGCGCCGCCCGCGTCGAGCCGCTGGAGGCGTTGAGATCCGAGTAGCGCCCCTCTCGCCGACCCTCTCCCGCCGGGAGAGCGCGCCCATTCTCGACGTAATCACAAATCACAAGTCTCACATCTGCGCCTGCTGCGACTTCAGGTAGTGCAGCGACCCCGGCGTCGTGAGCAGCTGACCCGTCTCCAGGAGCGTCTTCAAGCCGGAGAGGATCATCGGCCAGCCGCCGTAGAGCTGCTCGTTGGCTCCTTCGCGAAGCTGATCGTGGGTCACGGTCAGGCGGCAGGAGTCGCCGATCGGCTCGATCTCCCAGGTCACGCGCGACATCCCCTCGCGCTTGACGTCGTCGCTCCACAGCGCCCGAAAGCTCTGGACGAGCCGGCGAGGGGGAGTCACCTCCAGGTTCTCTCCTTCGAGAATCGGGGTATTCGGCCAGTTCGTCATGGCCGAGGAGACGCCTTGGTACGAGGACCCCGTCTTCCAGTCCGACTGAACCGCCAGACCGAAGGTGTACTTGGCCCGCATCTCGCGATCGGTGATGGCCTGCCATAGCCGCTCCGGCGTCGTCTTGATGTAGATCTCGAAAACTTTCTCCATGGTTCGTTCCTCCTCCATCGCGGTTTTGAGCCCGGAGAGCATCGCGGCCCAGGGCTCGGTGTACTTGTCGATCCAGCGATCGTGTATGAGCCGTATGGGAACTGGATTTAAGAAGTGGAGCTTCTCGCGGCCGCGGCGCCGGGTGACGATCAGGCCGGCCTCCTCGAGGACGCGCAGATGTTTCATGACGCCGAAGCGCGTCATCCTCGGCCGGCGCGCGAGCTCGGCGAGGGTCTGCCCGTCGGCGCGGAAGAGTCGATCGAGGAGCGCACGGCGCGTAGCGTCGGCGAGGGCTTTGAAGACCGCATCCACGTCACGAGAATATGTGACCAATGAGTCACATGTCAAGCCGAAATTTGAAAGCGACATAAACGCTTTGCTTCGGGTCCTCTAGCGTCGAACCGAGCGCCGCAGGAGAAGAAAGGCCCAGATCGCCAGGCCTGCAGCCAGGGCGGTCAGCACCAGGAATTCCATCGATGCAACATGCTCCCGGTACATCCGAAAGACGTGCAGCACTGCGATCAGGCCGAAAATCGAGCCGGCGGTCGCGACGTACGCTCTCACGCCTCTACCACCCGATCCCGTAATCCTCGCCGTGGTCGCTCGACCCGCCCCACAGCGTGCCGTGAGCTTGGTCGAGCAGAATCGCGTTGATCGGGCCGGAGGTCTTGGGTACAACTTCTAACTTGTATCCCATGCGCGTCAGCTCCGCCCGGACGTACGCCGGGAGCGAAGGGTGGATCATCATTGCCCCGGGGCGGCTGGAGTGATCGCCGAAGGAGCTCCGCATCTGGTAGCTGTTGATGTTGGGCGCTTCGGTCGCCTCTTGCGGCGTCATGCCGAACTCGACGACGTCCAGGAAAAACTGGAGGAGATTCTGGTCCTGGGAATCGCCGCCCTGAACGGAGAAGCAGAGATAGGGCTTTCCGTTTTTCAACGCCAGCGTCGGGGTGAGCGTCACGCGCGGGTGCTTGCCCGGCTCGAGGACGTTGAAGGGGTTTTCGGCGCGGTCGAGAACAAAGCTCTGCATGCGCTGGCTCATCCCGATACCGGTCTTTCCGGCGATGACCGCCGGCAGCCAGCCGCCGCTCGGCGTCACGGAGACGACCCACCCCTCCTCGTCGGCGGCCTCGACCGAGGTCGTGCCGGCATAGAACGTCTCCCGGAATCCGCCGAGCTCGTTGTCGCCTTCGGTCGTGCTCGCGGAGCCCGGTTTCTTCGGCGGAGGCGGCCAGGCGGCCAGGAGATCGGCGAACGGGTTCGTGCCGTTCTGATAGGGATACGGATCTCCCGGCTTGACGCCGGGATCATTCTTCGTCCAGTCGATCGTCCCCGCCCGCGCCTTCGCGTACTCCTTGGAGAGGAGTCCGCGCCGCGGCTCGGCCGGCGGGAAGTAGGTGTCGCCGTAGTAGAAGTCGCGGTCGGCGAAGGCGAGATTCATCGTCTGATAGACCGCGTGGAGGTAGCGCGCGCTGTTGTAGCCCATGGACTTCAAATCCATCCCCTCCAGAATGTTCAAGGCCTGAAGCATCGCCGGACCCTGGGTCCAGAAGTCGAGCTTGTAGACGTCGATCCCCCTGTACGTCGTCTTGACCGGCTCCTCGAGATGGACTTTCCAGCGCGCGAGGTCTTCCGCAGTGATCAGCCCGCCGACCTCCTGCGCGCCGCGCGCGAGCTCGCGGGCGATGTCTCCCTTGTAGAAGCGGTCGTAGGCCGCCAGGATCGCATCCTTGCGGCTCTTGCCGCTCTTGCGAGCGGCGGCCTCCGCGTCCACGAGCTTGCGCAGCGTGGCCGCGAGATCCGGCTGCCGGAAGATCTCGCCGGCCTCCGGCGGCCGGTCGCCCTCGCGGGGCAGAAGGACCCGGCGCGAGTCAGGCCACTTCAGAAGCCAGTCCCGCATGTGCGTCGCCGTCGAGACGTGCTGCTGCTCGACCGCGTAGCCGTCGGCCATCGCGATCGACGGCGCGAGAACGTCGGCCAGCGAGAGCCTGCCGTACTCCGCGAGCATCACCAGGATGCCGCCGGGCGTTCCCGGCGTAACCGCGGCGAGCGGGCCGTATTCGGGAGGGTAGGGAAGGCTCTTGGAGCGGAAGAACTCCGGGGTCGCCCCGGTCGGCGCGACTCCCAGCGCGTTGACGCCGATGACTTTCTTCGTGTGCGGGTCGTAGATCAAGGCCTGCGTCTCGCCTCCCCAGGAGAGCGTGTCCCACATCGTGCAGGTGGCGGCGATCATCGCGCAGGCCGCGTCGACCGCGTTGCCTCCCTTCTGGAAGATCATGGCACCGGCGGTCGCTGCGAGCGGCTTCCCGGTGATCGCCAGCCAGTGACGCGCATGGAGCGGCGGCTTGTTGGTGGCTGCACTGGCGGCAACCGCCAGCGTCGCCGCCACCGCGACGACGGCTGCCGAAAGCTTCGGAACCGGTGACAGGCTCTCCTTCCACGTGCGCATGCGCCCTCCCCGTGCGGGCGCCGGAATCGAGCCCGAGGCGCCTGCCGTTCAGCCGCGATTCAAGCACGAGGAACCCGGTCGCTCAACCTCGGCGAGAAGGTCGGCCTGGGACCCCTCGATGCAACCCTTCCGCACCGCTGCGGCACTCAAGAGCACGGAGGAGGATCGAGAAGAAGGAGCGATCATGAGGAACGCCGTTTGGGTCCCTGTCCTGATTTGGCTTGCTTGCGGCGGCGCCCTGCCGGACCTCTCCCCGCCTCCGGATTCTTCTCCGCAAGGGGATGCGATCCAGGCGTTTGCGCGATTTCGAGCCATGGCCGGGGACTGGGAAGGCCGGAGCACGAAAGGCTGGACCGAGCGGGTGCACATGCAGGTCCTGGCGCGGGGCAGCGCCGTTCTCGAGACCTCCTTCGAGGCGCATCCCGGCGAAGCGATGGCGACCCTCTTCGCGCTCGATGGAGGAGCGCTCGAGCTGCGCCATTACTGCGTCGCCGGGAACCAGCCCCATCTGAGGGCGACGGAATTTGCCGAGGGCGGGCGGCGGGTGACCTTCACCTTCGTCGACGCTGGCAATCTGGCGTCCCGCGATCAAGGGCACATGGACAAGGCGACCTTTCTCTTCGAAGATGAAAACCACGTGACCACCCGCTGGACCTGGTCTCAGGACTCGCGCGAGCAGTGGCTCGAGGAGATCCGTCTGACGAGACAACGCTGACGTGAACGCTCCCGAATCCCCGGACGTTGCGGACCGGCCGCTGGTCGGGGAATTCCTGGCCACGGGCGACGAGTCCGCTTTCCGTGCGCTCTACCGCCGTCACGCGCCGCTCGTCTACGGGCTCGTTCTGCGCCTGTGCGGCAATCGCCGGGCCGAGGCGGATGACGTCTTTCAGGAAACCTGGATTCGGGCCATCGCGGGTCTCGGCCGTTTCCGCTGGGAGTCTGCTCTCTCGACTTGGCTATGCGGAATCGCGGTGCGCTGCGCCCGGGAGCTCGAACGGCGCTCCGTGGCATCGGCGCAGCCGGAGTCGGACCCGGCCGAGGGACACGCGTCGGCGGGCGAGCCCGGCGTCGATCTCGATCGCGCCCTGGCCGCCCTTCCTCCGGGCTATCGGGAGATCCTGCTCCTGCACGACGTCTTCGGCTACACGCACACCGAGATCGCGTCGCTCCTGGAGATCGAGCCCGGCACGTCGAAGAGCCAGCTCTCCCGCGCGCGCCGAGCCGCCAGGGAGCGTCTCGAGGGGAACGCGTTGATCTTCCGCGATACGGACGCGACGAAAAACAGGAGATCGTTCGATGAGCGAAGACCACGAACCGGATGAGGCGCCCTTGCCGGGGATCGGGCTGATGCGGCCGGAAAAAGACTCTCCACCGGAGTTGGAGGACCGCATCGTCGCCGCTTTGTACGAGCGAAGGCTGCTCCGGTCCGACCCGCGGCGCCGTTTCCCATGGAGTATTGCGGCCGCCGCGGTCCTTCTTCTCGGTCTCGGGTTTCTGATCGGCAGGCTCCCGAGGCCGGCTCTCCCCGCCGTCGCGCAGCCGCGTTTCATTCTGTTCCTGGAGCCGATCCCGCAGGGCTCCGAAGGCGCCGGCAGCGAGGCGGCGCGCGTTGTGGAGTATCGGAGCTGGGCCGGCCGCGTCCGGCAATCGGGCCGAACGATCAGCGGCGAGAAGCTCGTCGGAGGTTTTCGGCGGGTGGGTGCCGAAGGCGGACCGCCCAGGCTTTCCGCCTCAGAGATCCTCGGCGGCTACTTCGTGATCTCCGCCCGGGACTTCGACGACGCCGTTTCGGTCGCGCGCGACTGCCCGCACGCCCGCCACGGCGGCGCAATCGTGGTCCGGGCGATCGATCCGACGTAGCCGGGTGGCCTAACCTTTCGCCTTCGCCGCCGCGATCCAGGCGTCGATCCGCGTTTCCAGAACGTCTAATGGGAGCGCGCCGGCGTCGAGGATGGCGTCGTGGAAGGTTCGAATGTCGAAGCGGTCGCCGAGCTCCTTCTGCGCCTTCGCGCGCAGCTCGAGGATCTTCAACTGTCCGGTCATGTAGGCCAGAGCCTGGCCGGGATCGGAGATGTAGCGGTCGGTCTCGGATTGCACTTCCACCTCGTCGATGGCGGAATGCGCGTGGAAGAAGTCCACGACCTGCTGGCGCGTCCACTTCTTGGCATGGAGGCCGGTGTCCACCACCAGGCGGATCGCGCGAAGGATCTCGTCCTGCAGCCGGCCGAAATCGCTGTAGGGATCCTGGTAGAAGCCGATCTCCTTGCCCAGCCGCTCGGAGTACAGCGCCCATCCTTCGACGAAGGCGGTGTAGAACGCCTGCTGGCGGACCGGTGGCAGCCCCTCGAGCTCCTGGGCGATCGAGATCTGCAGATGATGGCCGGGAACGCCCTCGTGGTACGCGGTCGACTCCACTTCGATCGTCGTCCGAGACTCCGGATTTCCCGTGTTGACCATGACGTGCCCGGGTCGCGAGCCGTCCGGAGTTCCCTGGTTGTACTGGGCGCCGGAGGCCTCCTTCTCCCGGAACTCTTCGATCGGCATGACCAGGACGTCCGCTTTGGGCAGGCGCCCGAAGAGCTTGGGAAGCTGCGGCTTCATCTGATCGATGTACTTCTTGTAGAGGGCGAGGACCTCGCCGCGGGTGTGGAAATGGCGCTTGGGATCCTTCTCGATCGCCGGGGCGAGCGCCTTCCAATCCTGGAAACCGAGCTTCGCCGCGACCGCGTTGGCCTCCCGCTCGATGCGCGCGACCTGCTGGAGACCGATTTCGTGGATCTCCTCGGGCGTGCGGCTGGTGGTGGTCTGCCGCTTGACGACGGTGGCGTAGCGCGCGAGGCCGTCGGGGAGCGCCCACATGCCGGGCTCGGCGCGGCCCTGGGGCGCGTACTCCTCGCGGACGAAGCGGGCGAATCGCTTGTAGGCCGGATCGACGCGGTCGCTGATGGCATCGAGGATCAGCTTGCGCAGCCGCTCCGCGTCCTCGTTGGAAAAGGACTTCGGCATCTTTGCGAGCGAGACCGCAAAG
>DATFTF010000001.1:0-3847 GCA_035262245.1 Thermoanaerobaculia bacterium | reverse complement strand
GGGCTTCGCGGATGAACCGCTCGCGGAACTCGCGCGACTCCGCGTCGTCGTCCCCCATGGTGGAAGCGCGAATTGTCTTGATGGCGACCATGCGGCCGATGACCGGATCCTTGGCCAGGTAGACCACGCCCATGGCCCCCTTGCCGAGTTCGCTCAGAACCTCGTAGCGTCCGAGCTTGGTCAGCCGCGCGCCACTAACCGCTTTATCCGCCATCGAGATAAGAAACGCTCCTTGCCCTCAAGACGCAGCGCTCCCGGGCCGCGCCCGCCGGAGGAGAGCGCGTAAATTCTAGCAGGTTGGACCGGTCCCGGGGCGGGTCTGCGGGCCCGGCAGGGCCCGGGGCTCAAGTGCCGCGCCGAGAGTCCGTTTCGGCGGGCGTGCTCGGCCGCGGAACGTCCGAGTCTTCGGCCGCTCCCGAGCCGCCCTCGGGAGGCGTCGGGCCTCGCCTTCGCGCGCGCTCGACCGCCGCGGGGAGGCACCAGCCGAGGAGCACGCCCACGAAGACGAGCAATCCCACGGCCACCAGGAAGAGAAGGCCGATCGCCAGACACGAAAGAAGGCCCACGCCCGCGAATATAATGCGCCTCCTATGAAAATCCTCTCCGCCCCCGAGATTCGGAACGTCGCGGTCGTCGGCCACAACACGGTCGGGAAAACGACGCTGGTCGCGGCCATGCTCTACGCCGCCGGCGCCACGACGCGGCCGGGGCGCATCGAAGAGGGGACCTGCCCCACCGACTTCGATACCGAAGAAATCGACCGAAAGATTTCAATCAACCTGGCCTGTGCGCACGCGACCCACCGCGAGACCCGCGTCAATTTCCTGGACGCCCCGGGCTACGGGATTTTCGCCACGGAGGCCCGGGCCGCGGTGGCCGCCGCGGATTCGGTGCTGATCGTCGTCGACGCGGTCTCCGGAATCGAGGTCCAGACGGAAAAGATGTGGAAGTTCGCCCAGGAGTTCGAGCGCCCCGTCCTCTTCGTCGTCAACCGCATGGACCGCGAGCGGGCTTCCTTCGACCGGGTGGTCGAAGGCCTGACCAAGAAATTCGGGCGGGGTGTGGTGCCTCTCCAGATTCCGATCGGCGAGGAGAAGTCCTTCCGGGGCACCGTTGATCTGGTCCGCATGGAGGCTCACCTCGTCGAGAACGGCAAACGCACCGACGGTCCGATTCCCCCCGAACTCGCCGATCGGGCCAAAGCGGAGCACGAGCGCCTGGTGGAGAGCGTCGCGGAGGGCGAAGACGAACTCATGGAGAAGTTCTTCGCCCAGGGGACGCTCGACGCCGCGGACATCGTGCCCGGCTTGAAGAAGGAGATCGCCGCGCGCAAGGTCTTTCCGGTGATGGCGACGTCCTCCGCTCTGGGCATCGGCGTCGTCCGGCTGCTCGACGCCTGCGTGGCCCTGCTGCCGTCCCCGGAGGGGAGCACGGCGACCGGCACCGGCAAGGACGGCAAGGAGACCAAGGTCTTCACCAACGAGAAGGACCACGCTGTCGGGCAGGTCTTCAAGACCATCTCCGACCCCTTCGCCGGAAGGATCACCTTCCTGAGGGTGCGGTCGGGGCATTTCCAGTCCGACGGGAGCTACTGGAACGCCTCCCGGGGCGTGCCGGAGCGGTTCTCCGGCCTCTTCCTCCCGCAGGGCAAGGAGCACGTGAGCGTGTCGGAGGCCAGGGCCGGCGACATCGTGGCGGTGGCGAAGCTGAAGGACACGCTGACCGGAGACACGGTAACGACCAAGGACCATCCGGTCGTTCTCCCCAAGCTCGCGGTGCCCGAGGCCTCGATCGCCTACGCCATCGAGCCCAAGAGCAAGGGGGACGAGGACAAGATCTCGACCGCTCTGCACAAGCTCATCGAGGAGGACCCGTCGCTCCACTTCCAGCGGGACGAGGAGACCAAGGAGTTTCACTTGGCCGGCGCCTCGCAGCTCCACGTCGAGATCGCCGTCTCCCGTTTGAAGAAGCGGTACGGGGTCGAAGTGATTCTCCATCCTCCCAAGGTCCCCTACCGGGAGACCATCACACGCAAGGCCGAGGCGCACGGCCGCCACAAGAAGCAGACCGGCGGGCACGGCCAGTTCGCCGACTGCCGGATCAAGGTCGAGCCGCTTCCGCGCGGCGCGGATTTCGAGTTCGTCGACGAGATCTACGGCGGCTCTATCCCCCGCAATTTCATTCCCGCCGTGGAGAAGGGCATCCAGGAAGTCCGCCGCAAGGGCTACCTGGCCGGCTACCCGATGGTCGACTTCCGGGTGATCCTCTACGACGGCCAATACCACGACGTCGATTCCTCCGAGCTCGCCTTCAAGCTCGCCGGAGGGCTGGCCTACAAGGAGGCCATGGAGAAGGCCAAGCCGACGTTGCTCGAGCCGATCATGAACGTCGAGGTGGCCGCTCCCAACGAATACGTCGGGGATCTGATGGGCGACCTCTCCTCACGCCGCGGCCAGGTTCAGGGGATGGACACCGGCGCGGACGATCAGACCATGATCCGTGCGCAGGTCCCCATGGCCGAGATGCTGACCTACGGAGCGCAGCTGCGCTCGATCACGCAGGGGCGCGGCTCCTTCCACCTGGAGTTCTCGCACTACTCCGAAGTCCCGCATGGGATCCAGGAAAAAATCATCGCCCAGTCCAAGGGTGACAAGCACGCCGCGGAAGGCTAGGCGGCTGGTTGAGCCGGCCGTTCGGTCAAGCTCTACAATATATATATTGTCATAGCGGCTTCGCAAGCCGCAAACGCCGGGAACGCCGTGAGCGCGCGGGAAGTGTGAAGTGAAGTAAGAAGTGTGAAGTTTCGAGTCGGACTTCGCCTTCCAGACTTCACACTTTAGTTCCCGGCGTTCCCGGCGTTCCCGGCGTTCCCGCTGCGTTCCCGGCGTTATTCACAAGTCCCTTCCCGCCTCCTGGTCCAGCAGCCAGAGGAGCTGCCCGTCGCGCGGACGGATTCCGGAGGCCGGGAGCTCCCGGTAGCCCGGTTTTCGCCGGAGAATCCTGGCCGCCGGATCCCGCTTGGCCACGCCCTCCGCGAGGAACACGGCCCGGCACGCGGCATTGACGACCGGGTAGGTCAGCGTCAGGCGCCACTCCCGAAACTTCGGGACGTAGTTGGCGACGACCTTGCGGGAGCGCTCGCGGAGAGCGCGCGTCCCGGGAAAGAGCGACAGCGTGTGGCCGTCGGGGCCCAGACCCAGGAAGATCAGGTCGAGGCGCGGCCCTCGCGCTCCGAACTCCCGGGCGAGAACTTCTTCATAGGAAACCGCCGCGGCCCGCGGCTCCTCCTCACCTCGCATCCGGAAGACGTGCTTCGCCGGGATGCGCAACGGCTCCAGAAGCGTCTCGCGGGCCATCCTGTAGTTGGAGCGCTCGCTCTCCGGCGGGACGCAGCGCTCGTCTCCCCAGAAGAAGCGCACGCGCTTCCAGTCGACCTTACGGCGGAGAGGCTCGCGGGCGAGAAGTTCGTGAAGGGCGCGCGGAGTCGATCCGCCGGAGAGAGCGACGTGGAAGACGCCGCGAGCGCCGATCGCCTCCTTCGCCGCGGCGACGAACACGCCGGCGCCATCCTCGGCGACGTCGGCAGGGCCCGGCAGGATCCGGACTTCGCAAGGCTGCCCGGCAAGCGCGAGGTCCGTTCGTTGTCTGCGGCTCACCTCACCCCACGGGTTTTGAACAGTCTTCGTCGGGGCCGGCAGGCCGGATACTGACCGCGCGATATCGGGCCCCGGTCGGCCCCGCTACAGAGTCCGCCACCTTCGCCCTTCTCGCTCCAGGAACTTGTCCGCGGCTTCCGGCCCCCAGGTGCCCGAGGCATAGTTGGGCAGGTCGGCGGGGACTTTCGCCT